>NZ_QAIW01000399.1:8654-9401 GCF_003061285.1 Stenotrophomonas sp. HMWF003
GCTGCTCGCCGCACGCCTGGCCCAGCTTACCCCGCAGCAGTTCCGCGTGCTGCTGTGCCTGGCCGACGGCCTGCTCAACAAGCAGATCGCCTACGAACTGGGCCTGGCCGAAAACACGGTGAAGGTGCACGTCACCGCGATCCTGAAGAAGCTCGACTGCCACAGCCGCACCCAAGCCGCAGTGCTGGTGAAGGCGCTGGAGCCGGAGGGCGATGCCGGGGCGGGGCTGGACGGCTGACGCGCGAACCGCGATGCGTTGATGGAGGTAGGGTCGCATCCCGATCGACTGCCGATAACCTGCGCAGCGTTCGGTGGTGGCATGACCTTGTGTCGAAGGCGGCTTCGTCGCGGATCATGCGTTCGCCGCGCGGATCAGCAAGGTCGGCAGTCGTTTGGGAACCGACCCTACCGCCGCAGCGCATCACGAACGTCACTGTCGTTTGGGAACCGCCCCTACTGCCGCAGCGCATCACGAACGTCACTGATGTGTGGGCCGAGGCAGGGTCGCCTCTGCGGCATGCCGTGCCGGAGAGAGGCGCGGCCGGTTCATGCCCTGTGTCTTACCAACACCTGCGTCATCAACGCGCGCAACGCCGGGGGCCGCACCGGCTTGGACAGGAACCCCCACCCGTTTTCCACCGCCTGCGCCTTCAATGCGTCGTCGCGCTCGGCGGTCACCAGGATCACCGGCGGGCGCGACGACGCATTGAAGGCGCAGGCGGTGGAAAACGGGTGGGGGTTCCTGTC
>NZ_QAIW01000399.1:9455-13073 GCF_003061285.1 Stenotrophomonas sp. HMWF003
GCGCCGAGGCGATCTCCAGCGCCGCCTGCGGGCCGTCGGCCAGCTCCACCGCGCAGCCCCAGCGTTCCAGCAGCGCGCGGGTGGCGGCGCACACGCGCGGGTCGTCGTCGATGCTCCACACCCGGCAATGCCGCAGCGGGCTGTCATCGCCCACGTCGCTCGCGATGGCCGGTGCCGGCGTCGGCGCCGGAATCGACGCCGCATCGCCCAGCGGCACGCTGACCGCGAATACACTGCCGCGGCCCAGCGTGGAGTGCAGGTGGATGCCGTGGCCCAGCAGGCGGCCGATGCGTTCGACGATGGCCAGGCCCAGGCCCGCACCGCGTTCCTGCTCGACCCCATCATCCAGCCGGCGGAACTCCTCGAAGATCTCGCCCTGCAGGCTTTCCGGAATGCCCGGGCCCTGGTCGTGCACCTCGATGCGCAGCTGGTTGCCCACGCGCCGACAGCCCAGCAGCACGCGCCCCCGCGGGGTGTAACGCAGCGCGTTGGACAGGAAATTCTGCAGGATGCGGCGCAGCAACGCCTCGTCGCTGACCACCACCGCGCGGGTGTCCACCCAGCGCAGCTGCAGACCGCGGCTGTCGGCGGCAATACCGAATTCGCGTGCCAGCGTTTCCAGCAGCGGCGACAGCGCGAAGGCCTGCACCTGGGTCTGCAACGCGCCCGATTCCAGCCGCGAAATATCCAGCAGGCTGGTCAGGATCGCGTCCTGCGCGGCCAGCGCCGCATCCACGTGTTCGCTCAACTCGCGCGCATCGCCGGCCAGCTTGCCGCGCAGCACCGACACGAACATGCGCGCGGCGTTCAACGGCTGCAGCAGGTCGTGCACCGCCGAAGCCACGAAGCGGCTCTTGTAGCGGTTGGCGCGCTCGGCCTCGCGGCGCGCCTCGTCCAGGTCGCGGGTGCGCTCGGCCACGCGGTGCTCCAGCGCATCGGCCAGCGAGCGCAGTTCACGCGCGGTGTTCTTGTAGGCGGTGATGTCGGCGTAGCTGGTGACAAAGCCGCCATCGGGCAGCGGATTGCCGCGGATCTCCAGCACGGTGCCGTCGTCCTTCTCGCTCTCGCGCATGTGCGGGCGGCCGCTGCGCAGGTGATTCAGGCGGCGCTCGATGGCCTCGTCGATAGGCCCCGGGCCCAGCAGGCCACGGCGTGCGTTGTAGCGGAAGATCTCCTCGATGGGGCGCCCCTCGCGGATCAGGCCGGCCGGGAACTTGAACAGTTCCAGGTAGCGCGCGTTCCACGCCACCAGCTTCTGCGCGTTGTCGATCACCACCACGCCCTGCGGCAGGTGGGCCAGGCTGCGGCTGAGCCCGCTGTCGGCCTGCTGGGCGGCCTGCAGCACGCCGTCCTGCGCGGTGCGCAGCTCCTCGGCATGCTGGGCCAGCACGGTTTCCAGCTCGCGCCGGCTGCGTTGCCGATGCGCATCCAGACGCCGCCGCTGCTGCACGAACAGCACCAGGAAGCCCAGCGCCAGCCACGCCGCGCCGCCGCCGATGGCCGCGCTGCGCCCGGCGCTGGTGGCCGCGCCGGCATCGTGCAGCAGGTGCAGGTTCCAGTGCTCTTCGGGCAGGGCCAGGCTCTGCCACAGCATCGGCCCGGGCAGCACCGGGTCGAGCAGGCGCACCATGCGCCCGCCGTTCTCAAGCACATCTTCGGTGCGCACCCGCAGCGGCTGCAGCGAGCGGTCGGCGTACTGCCGCGCCTCCAGCATCTCGCGGCGCTCGCCCGGCCCCAACGGGCGCAGCAGGCGGTAGCGCCAGGCATCGCGGTTGGCCAGGAACACCACGTCGTGCTCGTCGCTGGCCAGCACCACGTCCGGGCTGGACAGCCATTCCTGTTCCAGTGCCGACAGTTCGATCTTGATCACCACCACGCCGATGCGCCGGCCGTCTTCCTCGATGGCCTGGGACAGGAAGTAGCCGGGCACGCCGGTGGTCATGCCGATGCCGTAGAAGCGGCCACGGCCGGTGGCCAATGCCTGGCGGTAATAGGGGCGGTAGCTGTAGTCCTCGCCCACGTTGCTGCTGCGCTGGTCCCAGTTGCTGGCGGCCACGGCCACGCCGTCGTGCCCGACCAGGGTCAGGGTGGAGGCGCGGGTGACCTGGTTGGCGCGCTGCAGTTTCAGGTTCAGGCGCTGCCGGGCGGCGGCGTCGGGCACCTGCAACAGCGCGCGGCGCAGGTCCGGGTCCAGTGCCAGCACCTGCGGCAGGGTGCCGAAGCGGTCGATGCGTTGTTGCAGGCCCTGGCCGTACAGTTCCAGCTGGCGCTGCACCTGCGCGCTTTCGGTGGCCAGCGCACGGCGCCACGCATAGTGCCCGGCGGCGGCCGCGCACAGCACGGTACCGCCGATCATCAGCAGCAGGGTGAGCAACAGGGTGCGGTGGCGGCCGAGCCAGTACATGGCGGCAGTCTACGGTCGTGCGGCGGGCGCGGTGTACACGCCCGCCGCGATGCCGATCAGAAGTGCATCTGGGCGCGCAGTTCGAAGATTTCCGGCGTGGTGTGCACGCCGCGACGGCTGGCGTCGGCCTTGACGTAGTTGGCCTGGAACTTGAAGTGGCTGGTGAGGTACCAGTTGGCGCCCAGGGTCCAGTCGTGCTGGCGGCCACCGAAGACATCGGCGTCGTCCAGGTCCAGGCGGCTGTAACGGGCCACCAGTTCTACCGCGCCGTAGTCGTGGGCCGGCTTGATGTTGGCCACCGCGCCCGCGCTGTACGGACGCGATTCGCCGGTGAGCACCCAGCTGGCCATGGCGTACTGGCCGTTGCCGGTGTAGTCCGGCTTGCCCTCACGGGTCACGGTGGTCTGCAGCGCTTCGGCCTGCAGCGAGAACGGGCCGCGGATCCAGATGCCTTCCAGGCCGGTACGGCGGATCTGGTCGGCGGTGGCCAGCGCGCCCGAATCCACCAGGCGGATGTCGGTCAGGCCGGCTTCCGGACGGGCGCGCAGGCGGGCGCTGGCTTCGTGGTGCACGTCGCGGCCATCGCGGTAACCGCGCGGGTTTTCCTGCGAGTAGGCCAGGCCCAGGTGCAGCACGTCGCCGGCGGCCTTGACCGGGGTCCACACCGCACGCACGGCCTGGGTGGTGCCGGGGTTGTCGCCCTGCAGGTCCTTGCCGCCGTAGGCGCCTGCCTGCAGCAGGTATTGCGGGCGTTCCAGCACCCATTCGGCACCGGTGCGGCGGCCTTCGTAGAACGCCTGCACGGGCAGGGCGGTTTCCAGGAAGCTGCCGGCGCGCGAGGAGGTGCCTGCGTCCAGGCCCACCGGGGTCTTCATGTAGCCGAAGCGGAAGCGGCCGATATCGCTGCCGAAGAAGGCCTTGCTCTCAAAACGCACGAACACGTCCAGCCAGGTGTCGGCCTGGAAGTCGTAGTACACCATCGCGTCGTACACGCCCTTCTTCTTCAGGGTGGCGCCGAATTCCTTGCGGCGCACCGCGTCATCGTCTTCGATGCCGCTGTTGCCGGAAAAATCGTTGAGGTCGTAGGCGATGTTGGCGGTGGCAGCCAGTTCGGTGCCATCGCTGAAGGCGACCTTGGTCGGCCAGTTGTCGAAGTCGGCGGCCGAAGCCAGGGCGGGGGTAGCAGCCAGGCACAGGGCCAGCAGGGTCGGGGT
>NZ_QAIW01000400.1:0-1921 GCF_003061285.1 Stenotrophomonas sp. HMWF003
GCCAAGGCATCGAAGCCTTGCGCGCCAACGGCACTCTGCCGGCCGATACCCTGACCCCGGAATTCGTGGTCGAACGCCCGAAGACCCGTGAGCACGGCGATTTCGCCACCAATGCCGCGATGCTGCTGGCCAAGCCGGCGCGCAGCAACCCGCGCGCCCTGGCCCAGGCGCTGCTGGATGCGCTGCCCAAGAGCGCCGATGTGCTGCGCGTTGAGATCGCCGGCCCGGGCTTCATCAATTTCCACCTTGCCCCCAGCGCCTACCAGCGCGAAGCGGCCAGCGTGCTCAAGGAAGGCGCCGATTACGGCCGCAACCTGAGCGGCAACGGCCGTACCGTGGGCGTGGAGTATGTGTCGGCCAACCCGACCGGCCCGCTGCACGTGGGCCATGGCCGTGCCGCCGCCATCGGCGACTGCCTGGCGCGCCTGCTGGATGTAAACGGTTGGAACGCCAAGCGCGAGTTCTACTACAACGACGCCGGCGTGCAGATCGAGAACCTGGCCCTGTCCACCCAGGCCCGCGCCAAGGGGCTCAAGCCCGATGACGCCGGCTGGCCGGAAGCGGGCTACCGCGGCGATTACATCCAGGACGTGGCCAACGCCTACCTGGCCGGTGCCACGGTGGAGCTGGAAGGCCACTCGGTGGTGGGTGAGCGCGACCCGGACAACCTGGATGGCATCCGCCGCTTCGCGGTGGCCTACCTGCGCAACGAGCAGAACCAGGACCTGGCCGCGTTCGGGGTGGATTTCGACATCTACTTCCTGGAAAGCTCGCTGTACAAGGACGGCAAGGTGGAAGAGACCGTCGCCCAGCTGAAGGCGGCCGGCCACACCTATGAGGAAGGCGGCGCGCTGTGGCTGCGCTCGACCGACTTCGGTGACGACAAGGACCGCGTGATGCGCAAGTCCGACGGCACCTACACCTACTTCCTGCCGGACGTGGCCTACCACCTGAGCAAGTGGCAGCGCGGCTATGAGCGCGCCATCACCGAGCTGGGCGCGGATCACCACGGTTCGCTGGCCCGCGTGCGCGCCGGCCTGCAGGCGCTGGACGTGGGCATTCCGAAGGGCTGGCCGGAATACGTGCTGCACCAGATGGTGACGGTGATGCGCGGCGGCGAGGAAGTGAAGCTGTCCAAGCGTGCCGGCAGCTACCTGACCCTGCGCGACCTGATCGAAGAAGCCGGCCGCGATGCGACCCGCTGGTTCCTGATCGCGCGCAAGCCCGATTCGCAGCTGACCTTCGATATCGACCTGGCCCGCGCCCAGAGCAACGACAACCCGGTGTTCTACGTGCAATATGCGCACGCCCGGGTGTGCAGCCTGCTGCGCCAGGCCCAGGAGAAGGGCCTGAGCTATACGCAGGGCGAAGGCCTGGCCGGCATGGCCTCGCTGAACGACGATGCCTCGCTGTGGCTGATGATTGAAATGTCGCGCTTCCCGGAAGTGGTGGAAGCGGCCGGTATCGCGCTGGAGCCGCACCTGATCGCGCAGTACCTGCGTGAATTGGCGCACGCCTTCCACACGTGGTATCACGGCACGCAGGTACTGGTGGCTGACGACGCCGAACGCAATGCCAAGCTCACGCTGGCCTGCGCGGCGCGCCAGGTGCTGGCCAATGGTCTGAACGTCCTGGGCGTTTCCGCCCCGGAAAAAATGTAAGCAGTGGAGAAGCAGTAAATGGCAGCACGACGCGGCAAGAGCCAGGCACGACGCAACAGCAACCAGGGCACGCCGGGATGGGTGTGGCTGGTGGCCGGTGTGGCGATTGCGGCCGTAGTGTTTTTGGCGGCACCGAACCTGTTCAAGAGCGACGGTGACGGTTTCCTGCGGGTAGGCCCGCAGCCGAACCCGAACGCCCAGCCGGCCCCGGTGAGCGACGCTGACACCGACGTGGGCGCTGAACTGCCCAAGCCGGGTGC
>NZ_QAIW01000400.1:1931-3132 GCF_003061285.1 Stenotrophomonas sp. HMWF003
CCCGGCAAGGAAGTGGAAATGTCCGATGCGGAGCTGGCGGCCAGCGCGCGTGCTGAAGACCAGCGCCGTGCCAAGGCCGAGGCGCAGCGCGCGCAGGCGGCGTTGGAAGGACGCCCGTTGCCACCGGCACCGGCCTCGACCAGCACCGCCGCAACCACCTCGCCTGCGGCAGTGAGCACCGCCCCGCTGCCCGCCCCGGTGGCCGAGCGCCCGGCGGCGACCACGGCTGCGGCGGCGACGCCGGCGCAGACTGCGGCGGCTACCCCGGCGGCACCGAAGCCGGCGGCTACTGCAGCGGCGACGCCTGCTGCTGCGGCGGCTGAGCCTGCGGCCAGCAACGTGCGCTACATCCTGCAGGCCGGTGCGTTTGGTGCGTCTGGCGATGCCGAGGCGACCAAGGCCAAGCTGGCGATGATCGGTCTGGCGGCACGGGTGGAATCGGCGCAGATCAACGGCAAGACGGTGTACCGCGTGCGCATGGGGCCGTATGGCAGCGCCGGGGAGCTGGCCGAGGCCAAGCAGAAGCTGGATGGGACGGGGCTTCAGGCGATGGCGATCAAGGCGCAGTAAGGCGCGCTGCAACGCATCCAGGAACGCCGGGCATTGCCCGGCGTTTTTTTTGGTCGCCGAGAGCAGCCGACCAACGGTCGGCTCTACCCGTCAGGGGTTCGCGGGCGATGGACGTGCGGGATTTGCGTGCGATGTACGTACACCGACGACGCGCGGAACCGGTTGTTCCGCGCCCTGCTGGGCAGCCGGGCAGAGCCCGGCTCTACGGGTTATCGTCCGCGCATGTCTTCCCGCCCTGATCCTGCTGACCTTCCCGGCGTTGCCGGTGCCACCGGCCGCTACCGCGAATGGGCGCCGCCGGCTGCGCTGCAGGGCTGCTTCGGGCAGCTGTGGCGCAGCGATCTGCCGGTGGGCCACAGCGGTGAGGTGGCGGTGCTGCCCGATGGCTGCGTGGACATCCTGTGGCGCGGTGGGCGGCTGTATGTGGTGGGACCGGATGTGGTGGCGGCGCACCCGCAGCTGACGCCGGGTGCGCAGGTACTGGGCGCGCGGTTCCAGCCGGGTGCGGCGCGGGCGTGGCTGGGGGTGCCGCTGGGCGAGATGGTGGGCACGGCCGTGGAGCTGGATGCGGTGCTGGGGCCGCAGGCGCGGCAGATGGCGGCGCGCTTGAATGATGTGGGCGATGGCGATG
>NZ_QAIW01000401.1:0-1148 GCF_003061285.1 Stenotrophomonas sp. HMWF003
TTCCTCTCGATGCAACAGCAACGCCGCGTTCTCACCTACTTGCTCGTAGTGGCTCAGCAGACTCGGCTCTGTGTCGTGTGGCTGGGCCGCCAGCGAATCGCGCCGGGCATGCACGTGGGCCCAGAAGCCGGTGGCATTGTGCAGCCTGGCCGGCAGGCGTTCGACGGCAGCCCAGTCGAGGTTGACGTGCCAGCTGGCCACCCCGTCGCGTGGGAACTGAAGGGCGAACTGGCCAACGCAGACGGGGGCGAGTGCGACGGAGTTGTGTGCGGACATATCGATGCCTTGGTAAACGGGCGCTGGCGTGCAGCCGGTGAGGTGACCCACCCACAACACCAGCAGCCAGGGGGAGAAACGGCGGATCACGCTGGCACCTTCAATGGATCCAGCGAACGCAGCACGCTGTCGAGCACGAATTCCCGTACACCGGCATCGTTATAGGAGCCTTGATGGTCGTAGCCACCTGCCTTGCACAGCACGACCGGGCGCGCCCTTCGTACCCCCGCCGCGCTTTCGGCCGCGGGCACGGTGCCATCGCCCGGATCGGCCGGCGGCTGCACCACGCAGCGGACCGGCTGGCCGCTGCTGTCGTGCAGGCCGCGTTCGGGCAGGGCTTCATTGGCGGCCACATCGGTGCGACCGGGCAGCACCCGCTACAGCCCCGGGTTGCCCTGCAGGGGCTTCTGCGCGTTTTCGCTCCACCTCGCATGACCGGTCACGCTGGGGTTGGCCATACCGTCCTGGCTGCCGGCGGCAAGCTGCACGTAGGTGGCTGCCACCGCACGCCAGGTAACGGTGCCCCACGCCTTGTGCTTTTTCGCGTCATTGCCGTAATAGGCGAAGGTGGGCTGATGAAAGCGATGCGCCAGTTTTTCGTGGTACGCAGCGGCGCGATTCAATGCCTTGCGGTGCTCCACTAGTGCGTTGGTTTCCCGCTTGGCCGGGTTCAGCCATTCCGGGTTGATTGCCTGCCACCAGGCATCGGTCTGGTAAATTTCCCGGTAGGGGTCGCCATGCTCGGGAAGCTGCTTGAGCACCTTGCCGTTCGCCGATGTAATGAACAGCCAGGGCTTGCCGGCGTTGTAGTGGCGGTTGGGAGCCAGTTCCATCGGGCCGGGGCCAAACCCCAGCACCGGCGTGGTTTCACG
>NZ_QAIW01000401.1:1158-2099 GCF_003061285.1 Stenotrophomonas sp. HMWF003
CCGGCCCAGCAGCCCATCGCCTTCGCCGTTGAATCCCCCTACGAAACGCTTGTAGAACGCCGCCGCCCCGTCGGTCGGCATGACCCCGTGTATCACCGAGAGAATGTCCTGGTCGCCGCCATGCAACTGCGACGCGGCACGGGCCACCAGCCCGCCCATCGAGTGGGTGATCACGATGACCTTTTCGCAGCTCAGGCCTTGAGCGGCGTAGTGCTGACGTATGCGCCGGATCTGCGCGGCCAGCTCGGCACCGGAGTCCATGTTGGACTGCAGCCAGTTGTACCCGGCCGCATGCACGGGAAAGCGGAAATGCGCCAGCTTGCGGACCTGTGCGTCGGTGAGCACGGGCGGCGCGGTTTCGGCACCGACGGGGCTGCGACCGACCCGGCGCAGCAGATCCTGCATGCCCGTGCTCGGTCGGCCCTCGCGATAGGTGGCCCCGGCGAGGGTCTGCTCCAGCCAGTTCAGGAACGGACCATAGGAGTACCAGCTGACGGTGCCCCAGCCGCGTGCGCGTTTGTCGGCCAGGCGGTTGGCCAGCACCTGCCTGCGCTGTCTGTCGCTGTTGTTGCCCACCGGCAGGGGCACCACGAGTTCGTTGCTGTGCAGCTCGATGTGGCCGCGATCGTCCACTGAGACCGCGTCCTTGTGCAGGATCAGCTGGCGCTTGGCGGCGCTGGCATTGAGCCAGCGGGTGCTGTTGTCGGCCTTGAGGGGGCTGGTGGTGCTGTCTACGTTCCAGACGCGTTCGCCCTTCCGGGCAACGGCCTCCGTCGTAGATTGACTCCCACTACCAACCTTCAACTCTATCGTGCGAATCGCCTTCAAATTACTCCCCATGATCCCCGGCACAAACACCACCGGCACCACCCGCGTCGGTGGTACGTACAGCACCACCGGGTCGTCCTGCCGGCGGGACGTCATGCGCCAGTCGTAGCGGG
>NZ_QAIW01000401.1:2111-6539 GCF_003061285.1 Stenotrophomonas sp. HMWF003
GGCGTTCGGTGGCCGGCGCCATGACCGGGTCCGTGCGCAGCGGATAGTCCAGTACCGATGCGCTGCCCTCCGTGTCGCGGGGCGGCTCGGGCGGTGAAGACGGCGTGCGGCTCATCGGGGCTCCTGCGGGGTGGGCAGCAGGCGCACGATCACCTCTTCCAGGCTGACGCCCTGCTGCAGCTCGATCATGCCGTTGGCATCGGCGGTCCCGTGCAGGCGCGCGCCGTCGGCGCGGATCAGTTCATAGCGGCAATGCGCCGCCGGCTCGCCGGTGTCCAGGCGTGCCTGGAAGCGCTCGTTGTAATCGGTCTGTGGCCACTGGTTCTGTGCGACCGAGGCGTGCGCGCCGGGTTCCATCTCCGTCGCCGACGCCTTTACCCTGAACGTGCCCGGACAGTGCAGGTCGATGTTGCCGCCGTCCATCTGCAGCAGGCAGCCGCCGCCACCGAGAATGCGGATGGGACCGTCTGCCACGCTGATCACGGTGGCCGTGCCCGCCTCCAGGTGAACCTGCCCGGCTGCGCTGGCATGCAGGCGACCGTCATGGGCGGCTATTTCCACGTCACCCCGCGCCGCCACGATGCGCAGTGCGGCCATGGCGCGCCTGGCGCCTTGGGCGAACAGGGTGAGCGCTTCACCGGCATGCGCACGCCAGTGGCGGCGTGCGCTGTGTTGCAGGTGGTCGGCGGCCAGGTCGAGCGTGGTGCCGCTGGCGATGGTGGCCGCACCGGACGTATGGACCGCCAGCCCGGCCCCGGCGTGCAGCGCCGCGATGGGTGCGCCGCCCTGGTTTCCCTCGGGCTGCGCGTTGCTACCCTGTTCCCATTGCCGCAGGTGCGCCAGCAAGGTGTGTAGCGAGGCGGCATCGGCGGCATCCAATGACTGTGCCTGGGCCGCTTCGGACAGCGCGCTGAGCAGGTCGTGGGTGTTGCCCAGGCCACGGATCAGGTCATCACGTTGAAGCTGGCTGCCGCTCGCGCCCGGCTGCGCCTCGGTGGTGAGCAGCAGCCCACGCGCGCCGCGTACCGACGCGGTGCCGTCGGTTCGAAGTTCGGCGCCTTCGCCGCGTGGGCTGGCCTGTCCGTCCCGGCGTGGGTGGGTCAGGTAGCCCAGGTTCAGCGCGCTGGACGCGTAGCTGGTCGCCAGTCGGGCACGCGGCTGGCCGGGCGTGTCGTCGAACAGGAGCTCGCCGACATGCTCGCCATGGTGTTCGCGGGTGTGGATGCCCGACAGCGTGCGGTTGCCGGGCAGGGCACCGGCAGCCGAGAACGCGGGCGGCGGCCGGCGACCGCCGTGCACGGCGCCCATCACCAGCGGGCGGTCGATGTCATCGTGTAGAAAGACCACCACCACTTCATCGCCGACGCGGGGAAGAAACTGATGGCCGGAACCGTCGCCGGCCGAGGGCAGTGCGCAGCGCACGCGCGTGCTGGAACGATGGTCGAAGGCGGCCCCGCCGTCGGGGTGCTCTTCCTCTCGGCTCCAGTGCATCTGGATCAGGATGCGTCCCATCGCATCGGTATCCACGATCTCGCCTGCGCGGCCCACCACCGTGGCGGTCTGGGGTCCCTTTGCGGTGGGTCGGCGCAGGTCGGCAACGCGCGTCGGCACCAGCGCGGTACCCCGACGTACCCCGGCGAAGCGCGCGAAGGTGGCATTCGGCGCGCTATCAGACGGCAACGCTGCCAACGGCGGCGAAGGCTCGATGGGCGGGGCAAACGCCGCCATCAGCGCGTCGGGAAGCCTTTCGCTGACGTCGTGTGGCAGGTTGTTGTAGACCGTCAGGTGCTGGTGGGTCACGACAAACTCGCGGTCGGCGACCGCGCGGAACGAGAGGGCGGGATGGTGGCCGACTTCCAGGTAGTGGCCTGTTTCCGGCCCCAGGCAGCGGGTGGTGCCATACCACTGCTTGCTGGCCTGGTCCTGCCCCATCTGCCGGACCTGCGCGCGCTGCTGCAACCCGGCATTATCGGCCGCCGCGTACGGGGCCATCACCTGGTAGTCCTCCAACGTCATGCCCAGCGTGGTGGCCGTCGTGCCCTGTTGGACAGCGGACGTATCACGGGCCTGTCGTGCATGCGCCGGCTTGTAGTCGTGCGTGCGCACGGTGGTAGCGCTGCTGACGAGGCACCGGTCGGGCTGCCAGCTGAGCAGGCTGTTGGCCTGCTGACCGTCATGGCCGCTCCGGTATGCAAGCAGGCGAGGGGACGCCGCGTCCAGGTCCATGCCGTCATCGAACAGGAAGACGGTCTGTGTCGGGGTGTCATGCGAGGCGCTGAAACGGAGGCAGTAGCTGATGCCTTCCTCCGCCAGCAGCCGATGGATGAAGTCGAGATCGGTCTCGTCGAACTGGGTGCAGTACGAGCGTGGGGCATAGGGCCGGCGCAGGCACTGTTCAAGATGCAGCATCGAGGCCAGTGCGCTGTTGCCCTGCACGTGTTCCTGCAGGATCCGCGCCACGATGTCCGGTACGCTCAGTTCCTGGAAGATCCGGCTGGTTCGCCGCCGCGACAGCAGTGCCAACCCCGGCGCGATGTTCAGAAGGTAGCAGGTGATGCCGCCATTGGTACCAAGCTGCCGCACGCTGTCGACGTGGCCGTTGACCACCCGTGTGCCGGCGCTGTGGTCCATCTGGATCTGGACGGCCCGGCCCAGCAGCTGCTTCAGCGCCAGGTCCGGCACCGGACTCAGGCACGTCAGTGCTGCACGGTAAGGTGCGCTCAATGCCGCTTCGTAGCACAGCCGGAACGGCAGCAGCAGGTCTTTCATGCCGGCGGCGTCGCCCACAAAATGCAGGCGAAGCAACCGGTTGTGCTGCGCCACGCTGAAAAGGTTGCCAAGCTGCATCATCTGCTGCGCATCCATGACTCCACGGTCCGCCTGCTCCCGTCGGCCGCATGTGCCACCGGGTGCGAAGTGGATTTCAGCTTGCGCGTTTTGCCGGGAGATCGACATGGGCAAACGCGACACTCGCGCCACGTTGCAATTATTCGGAAATGCGCTGGCGTTGGCGGTGGACACAGCGCGTTGTGATCGCCATGTACGAACACGCCATGTACGTGCCGTCGATCATCTGGAACATCAATGCCATCGACCCGTTCGGCGTGGCGCTGGGCAAGCAGTTGGCCAGCCGGTTGCTGCCGGCGCTGCAGGGTGAAGCGCATGCGATCACCGATCCGGTGACGCTGGAGCTGCTGGGCCGGTTGACGGCCTGAAGGGCAGGTAGAGCCGACCGTTGGTCGGCTATCGCGCGGCGCACGGGGTGGATTGTTGCGGTGACGAGCAGCCGACCAACGGTCGGCTCTACCGGTTCTTGCGCCCGGCGTTACCGGCTGGGGTCGCGTTCGGGGCTCGGCCGCTTGGCCAGCTTGCGCTGCAGCGAGCGGCGGTGCATGCCGAGCAGGCGCGCGGCGGCGGACACGTTGCCACCGGTTTCGTGCATGGCCTGCTGGATGTGTTCCCACTGCAGCCGGCTGATCGGGGTCATCGCGTCCGGCGGCTCCAGGTCGCCATCGTCGGCCGGGCCATCGTCTTCTTCGCCCAGCGCACGCAGGATCATCGGCACCGTGGCCGGCTTGGGCAGGTAATCGTCGGCACCCAGCTTGATCGCCTCCACCGCGGTGGCGATGCTGGCGTAGCCGGTGACCAGCAGTATCCGCATGTCTTCGCGCAGGGCCCGCAGCGGCTGGATCAGCGACAGGCCGGATTCGGCGCCCAGCTTCAGGTCGATCAGCGCATACGCCGGCGGGTTCTGCCGGGCCAGCAACAGCGCCGAGGCGATGTCGCTGGCGGTCACCGTTTCCAGGCCCTTGCGGCCCAGGCTGCGCTGCAGGGTGCGCAGGTACAGCTCGTCGTCGTCGACCAGCAGGCCATGGCTGGCAGCGGGCAGGGCGGGAATGTTCATGCGGAAGTCTCCGAAGACGTCAAAGGCAGGCGGAAGCCGACGCGGGTGCCGGCGCCGTTGGCCGGGCGCATCCACAGCTCGCCGTCCAGGCGTTCAATGGTGGCATGCGACAGGGCCAGGCCCACGCCCATGCCCTGCGCCTTGCCGCTGTTGAACAGGGTGCCGGGCAGGACCGCCTGGCGGGCATCGAAGCCGTGGCCGTAGTCGCGCACTTCGCCGATCAGGGTGTCCCCTTCGATGCGCAGCGTCAGGTCCACCTGCGGACGCTCGGCTTTCTCGCCGGCGTCGGCAGCGTTGTTCAGCAGCACCATCAGCAGGTGGCCGATGCCCGGGTCCAGCGGCAGTTTCAACGGTGCGTCGTCGTTGCGCTTGAGGGTGATGGTCGGGCGCACCAGCCGCCATTGTTCCAGCACCTGCGGCAGCGTCACCACGTCGCGCCCGGGGGCATCGCCGGCGGCCGGGCGGGCCAGCGCCAGGACCCGCTCGCGGCACTGCACCAGCAGTTCGCGCAGCGTGTCCACGTC
>NZ_QAIW01000402.1:0-416 GCF_003061285.1 Stenotrophomonas sp. HMWF003
GGTGAGGGTGGTGCGGTCCATGCCGAGGGCGTCGGCGAGGTCGCCAAGCTGTCGGGGGGTGGGGGCGCGGCGCAGGATGGAGTAGGCGTTGAGGCTGAGTCCGGCGGGCGCGAGGTGGCTGTCGTAGATCTGCGAGAGCTGGCGCGAGGCGCGGCGCAGGCGGAAGCAGGTGCACGGGCTGGCGGTGGTGGGGTCCATGACGGGGCGCGCTGGGTGGTCTGGCTGGATCATACGTGTATATGCACGTAAAAGGTCAAGTGCCGGAGCCAGGGCAGGAGCCGGAGCCGAAGCCGGAGCTGAAGCCGGAGCTGAAGCCGAAGCCGAAGCCGAAGCCGGAGCCGAAGCCGAAGCCGAAGCCGGGTTTGGCGGTGGCCGGTGGTTGGCGTGAATGGGTGGCGGGTACGCGGTTCCAGGAC
>NZ_QAIW01000402.1:477-5735 GCF_003061285.1 Stenotrophomonas sp. HMWF003
GGGCTCGTGGGCGCCATCCATGGCGCCCAACGGTCCTGGAACCGCGTACCCGCCACCCATCTCACAGATCACGCGCGTGCTGGCAAACCGCTGGGCATCGCGGCTTTTGTTTACTGCGACGCTCGCATCGGTTATCGGAGCGGCCGTTGCTCTAGTAGTTGCTCTCGCTGTTGATCTTGTTGTTGTTGTTGCTGTCGGTTTTTCCACGGCCACCAACCAACTGTCGAGGGTGGGGGTGTGTGGGTTCACGGGACCTGAGCGCCATGGATGGCGCGACGGAGCCTACAAGGGTGAGGGCGCATTGCTTGCGAGGCACTGCCTCGCATGCGTCCGAACGCACAGCCGCCAGCGGCTGGGCCGGGCCGCGGAGCGGGACTTGCAGCGTGTCCCGTGAACCCACACACCCCCGCCCAGCTTGGTAGCAAACGGAAACAGCGCTCTTGGCTTAAAAAAAAGGGGGCCTTTCGGCCCCCTCAGGGTGATAAAACGACCCCAGTCGCAAAGCGTGTTTTAGAAGAAGGCGCGGATACCGAAGGCGACGCCGCGGCCCGGCAGTGGGGAGTAGTCGCGCAGCAGCGAGGTGTGCGGGCGCACTTCCTGGTTGGTCAGGTTGTTGCCGTCCAGGAACACTTCGTAACTGTTGCTGTCGTTGCGGTCCCAGCGGTAGGCCAGGTGGGCGTCCACCAGCGTGTAGCCCTTGCTCGGATCCTCGTTCTGCGCCACATCCTTCTGGCTGCTGTAACGCACCGCGCCCACCGATGCCCGCCAGCCGTCACGCGACCAGCGCAGGTCCGCGCCCACGCGGCCCGGCGCGATTCGCGGCAGGTAACCGGTGTTGGCCAGCTCCACGCTGTAATTGTGGTTGTGGTCGCCGTGCGGCACGGCGATGTCCACGTTGCGGCTGCCACTGCCATCCAGCTCCGCCTTCACGTAATCGCCGAACACCCGCAGATCCCAGTCGCCTGCGTTGCCCTCGAACAGATGGAACAGCGCTTCGGCCTCGGCGCCCTTGAAGGTTGCGTCCTGCTGCGTCCACAGACGGACTGGCAGCGATTCGACCACCCCGGTGTCGGCCAGGTAGATGAAGTCCTTGAACCTGGTCTGGTAGATCGACGCGGAGAAGTCGACGCGGTCGCTGTGGGTATGGATGCCCAGTTCGACGCGCTGGCCGCGTTCGGTCTTCAGGTTCGCATCACCGATTTCCAGCGAGCGGGTGGCGATGTGCGCACCGGCCGCGTAGAGCTCTTCGTTGGTCGGGGCGCGCTCGGAGCTGTCGATGCCGAAGCGCAGATCCACGGCGTCGTTGAGCGTCCAGATGCCGGCCGCGGACAGGTTCGTCGCATCGAACTTGCGCGCGCGGTAGTCGCCGGTCGGGTCCAGCTTGACCTGGTCATGGCGACCGCCGAGTTCGAGCTTGAACGGACCGAACTGCTTCTCCTGCAGCACGAACAGGCCGATGTTCTTCGTCCCGGTATCCGGCACGAAGGCTTCCTCGCCCTTGGCACCGAAGTCGCTGTTGCCGAACTGCAGGCCAAAGGCGCCGTCCCAGCCGCCGATCTGTTCCTGTACGGCTTCCAGGCGGCCTTCGATGCCACGGTTGGTGAAGCGCGTGGCCGGCGTGCCGGCTTCGAGTTCGGTGTGCTCGTAGTCGGTGTAGGCCGTACGCAGGTTGATGTTCTTCAGGAACGAGGTCGGCTGGTAAATGCCGCCCTTGGCTTCGAAGCGGTTCTGCACCATGTCGATGCGGACGTCGTGCTCGTCGCCTTCTTCCTCGTCGCCATGGTCGTGATCGTGGTCGTGATCATGGTCGTCGTCGGCATGCACGTGCGCACCGTTGGGAATGCCGTAGTTGGTGCGATAGGTGCTGGCGGACACGCCGAAGTAGCCGTCATCGCCCAGCCAGGTGGCACCGACGCCGCCGGCGCGGGTGCGGATCGAACTGTTGTCCAGCCGGCCCCGACGCGGTTCGTCGCTGTCGCCTGCCGCGTGGTCGTGGCCGCTGTGGTCTTCCAGGCCATCGATCACCGCGTAGCCGGGAATCCGGTAGTCATCGCCGTTGCGGACCAGGCCGTCGACGTGCAGCACGACGTTGCCGCTGACACCGTCCAGGCGGAACATGCCGCTGCGCTCATCATTGACCGAGTTGCCGCGCAGTTCGGCGCGACCGCTGAGCGGGCGGTCCGGCAGTTCGCGGGCGATGCGGCCGTCCACCACGTTCACCGCGCCACCGATCGCACCGCTGCCGAACAGCAGGGTGGCGGGGCCCTTCAGCACTTCGATCTGGTCGGCCAGGAACGGCTCGATGCTGGTGGCGTGGTCGGCGCTGACCGTGGAGGCATCCATGTTGCCCATGCCATTGGAAAGCACCGCCACGCGCGGGCCTTCCTGGCCGCGGATGATCGGGCGGCCCACGCCGGGGCCGAAGAAGGTGCTCTGCACGCCGGGCAGCTTGGCCACGGTATCGCCGAGGGTGCCGGCCTTCTGCTCGTCCAGGCGCTCACCGGCCAGTACGTCGACCGGGCGGGCCAGCGATTCGGCATCGCCCTGCAGCGGCGAGGCGGTGACCTTCACGGTGGACAGCTCGGTCAGGTGGCCGTCGCGGTGGCTGCCGGGGGCGTCGGCCGCCAGTGCCAGCGAGGGCAGCAGCGCGGCGGCGAGCGCCAGGGACAGGGCGTGGGGTGTGAGCAGGAGGGAGCTGGAGCGCATAGGACAAGGGCCTTCGGTCAATTGTTACATTATATCAATGGTAGGGCGCGCGAATCCCGTCACGGGACGGGGTAGGGCAAGTCAGGGGGAGGCAAGGGTGCGCGTCAGGATTGATGTTATATTATTCCATAACGCTTCGCCGACCCTGCTGGAAGTCATGCCCCTGTTCGCTCGTGTTCGCCATCTGCTGGATCGTTTCGGTGCCACCGGCTCGTTGCTGTGCGCCGTGCATTGCGCTGTGTTGCCGGTGCTGCTGGCGGCTGCGCCGTCGTTGGGGCTGTCGGTCTGGATGGGCGACGGCGTGGAGCTGGCACTGGTGAGCTTTGTCACCCTGCTGGGCCTGTTCAGCCTGGTCTGGGGCTGGCGCCGGCACGGCGCGCTGCGCGCGCTGGCCTTTCTGATCCCGGGCCTGACCGCGCTGTGGGCGGGGTTGCTGTACGACCCGCTGCACCATTCAGCCGTGCCGCATGCAGTGGTGATGACCCTGGGCGGCGTGCTGGTGGGCGTTGCGCACCTGGTCAACCTGCGGCTGAACCACGGCCACGTCCACGACGCCAGCTGTGCTCATTGAGAGCGCGCATGGTAGGCTTCCAGATCGTGCGCGGGGGCGCCTGAGAGGGCGGCCCCGCCGAACCCGTGTCAGTGCGGGGTAATCAGAATCAGGTTTCAGACTAAGGAGTTGACGACATGGGTAAGGGTGACCGCAAGACCGCCAAGGGCAAGCGTTTCAACGCCAGCTACGGCAATTCGCGCTCGCACGTGGTGAGCAAGGTGGCCGTGGGCGCAGCTGCGCCGGTCGCCAAGAAGACCGTTGCCAAGGCACCGGCGAAGAAGGCCGTTGCCAAGAAGGCTGTCGCCAAGGCCGGTTGATCCCGCCTGGCGGGTCGAAGAAAACGCGGCGCTTGCGCCGCGTTTTTTTTATGCGTCAAGCAGACACCTCGCCTCACGCGCGGTGTCCGGGTCAGCGCAGTGCCGGCAGCAACCGCTCGGGATCCCCATCGTTGGGCGCCGCTGGAACGCCCAGCAGGCGCGCCAGCAGCGGGTACACGTCGACGTTGTCGAAGCCTTCGATGGTCTGGCCCTGCTTGAACGACGGGCCGCGGGCGATGAACACCGCGCGCATCGACGGCAGGGCGTTGTCGTACCCATGCGAACCGCGGGTGCCGGGCGCGCGCGTGGCCACGCTGGCGCGGCTGAGTGCGTTCCAGCCCTCGTGCATCTGGCACACGATCGGGGGAATGCGCGGGTTGGAGCCGTAGTGCCAGCGCGCCGGCAGCGTCTGCCGGGTCCAGCAGTCGTACTGCGCATGTGCACCCAACAGTACCTTTTCGGCTTCGCGGTGCTTGCCCGGCAAAGGCGCAAACCCCACCGACTGCCCCATCGACACATCGGTGGCAATCGTCGGGTCGACCATGTCTTCAATCGCGATGGTCTGTCCGTCGGGCACGCTGGTCATGCCGTGGTCGGACACCACGATCACGTTGGTGCTGGCGTCCAGCCCGCGCGATTGCAGGCCGTCCAGCAGCCGGCCGATGGCGACGTCGACTTCGCCGATCGCCGCAGCGTATTCGGGCGAATCGGGGCCGTGGTCGTGGCCGGCGTGGTCGACCTGTTCCATGTACAGCGTGACCAACCGCGGCGCATCGGCGTCGGTCTGGCCGACCCAGCCCAGCACCTGGTCCACCCGGTCGGGCAACGGCACGCTGGCATCGTAGGTGCGCCACTGACTGGGGCGTACGCCCTGGATGGCGGCTTCGCTGCCGGGCCAGGACCACGTCGCGGTGCGAACACCGGCTTTTTCCGCGCCCACCCAGATCGGTTCGCCGCCCCACCAGCGGGCATCGGTGACCGCTTCGCGCTTGCTCAGGCGGAAACTGCCCAGCGCGTCCTCGTGCATGCTGTTGTGGATGATGCCGTGATGGTCCGGACGCAGCCCGGTGACCAGGGTGTAGTGGTTGGGGAAGGTCAGTGACGGGTATGACGGGGTCATCCAGCGCGCACGCACGCCCCCGTCGACAAGGCGCGACAGGTTGGGCGTGATGCCGCGGTCGAGCATGTCCGCACGCAGGCCGTCGATGGACACCAGCAGCAGCTTCGGCGCGGCGGCGGGCGTGGCGACCGGCGTGCTGCCGGCCGTCGGGGAGTCGAAAGGAACGCTGGCACAGCTGGTCAACGCGAGGGTGGCGGCAAGCGCCAACGAAAGGCGGACGGAAGTCATCCGGCCATGATAGTCCGGCGGGGTGACGCGGCGAAGACAACCGATGGCACGGTCAGAGCGCGTGCGCGGTGTGCGCCGCGTGCACGATCAGGCGAACAGCGCGCCGGTATGCGCTTCCAGCTGCAGCAGCGCAGCTTTGGTCGGCAGCCCGCCGCCGAAGCCGGTGAGGGCGCCGCTGCTGCCGATCACCCGGTGGCAGGGCAGCACGATTGGCAGCGGGTTGCGGCCATTGGCGGCACCGACCGCGCGGCTGGCGGTCGGGTGGCCGATGTGGCGGGCCAGTTCCACGTAGCTCCAGGTCTGGCCAAACGGAATGTCGGCCAGCGCCTTCCAC
>NZ_QAIW01000402.1:5750-6397 GCF_003061285.1 Stenotrophomonas sp. HMWF003
GCTGGAAATCGGTGCCATGCGGTGCCAGCGGCAATTCGAAACGCTGGCGGTCACCGTGCAGGTATTGCAGCAATTGGGTGCGCGCATCGCGCAGCGCATCGGCGTCGTGCTTCCAGTGCGCGCGGCCCTTGGCGTCGTAGCGGTTGTTTTCGAACAGGATGTGGTGGATGCCCTGGCTGTCACCGGCCACGGTCAATGCGCCGATGGGGCTGTCGAAGGTGTCGTAGAAGAGGGTCATGGGCTCACTCCAGAGGTGGGGGTGGACAGGTGCCACAGATGCAGCACGGCATAGGCGCGCCACGGTCGCCAGGCCTGCGAGCGCGCTTCGGTGGCGCGTTCGCTCAGGCGTGTTCCGTCGCCCAGAACCTGCTGCAGGACCAGGTCGCCAGCGGGGAAGGCATCGGGAAGCGCCAGTGCACGCAATGCCATGTAATGCGCGGTCCACGGCCCGATCCCGGGCAAGGCGACGCAGCGTTCCACGAAGCTTTCCAGGCGTTGGCCGGCGGCGAAATCCAGGCGGCCTTCTGCCACCGCCGCCGCCACGGCGCGGACGGTGGCGGCGCGTGTCTTCGGCAGTCCGATCGATTCCAGCGGCGCCTCGGCCAGCGCCTGCGGGGTCGGGAACTGGCGGTCCAGGCCGGCGGGCA
>NZ_QAIW01000402.1:6427-14145 GCF_003061285.1 Stenotrophomonas sp. HMWF003
TCCTGCGCCAGGGTGGCGTGCACGATGCGCAGGTCGGCATCGAGGTCGAAGATGCGGCGCACCCGGCGCACGATCCCGGGGATGGCACGCGGGTCCACCTGGCCCAGTTGCAGGCGCAGCTCGGCGCGCTTGGGGTCGGCGGTGACCCGCAGCACGCTGGGCCGTTCGGGCGGGCCGATGACGCGCTGGTAGCTGTCCGCGTCGATGCATTCGATGCCGGGAATCGAGCGGCGGCGCAGGAAATCCAGCATCGCGTCGAAATCCAGCGGCGGCCGATAGCCCAGGCGCAGGGTCAGCGCGCCGTCATCGAGGGCCCCGCGCTGGCGGCGGATCGCGGTGGGTGGCATGCCACAGCCGTCCACGAACGCGGCGTTGAAGCGGCGCAGGCTGTTGTAACCGGCGGCCATCGCCACGTCGGTCACCGGCAGCGCCGTTTCGGTCAGCAGCTGTTTGGCCAGCAACAGGCGGCGGGTGGCGTGGATCTGCGCCGGCGCCGCGCCCAGTCGCGCCACGAACAGGCGCTGCAGCTGGCGCGCGCTCAGGCCCAGCCGGGTGGCCAGCGCCGGTACCGCGGCGTCCTGCAGGTAGCCATCGTGGATCAGGGCCAACGCGCGCTGCAGGGTTTCGTTGCTGAGCGCGTCCTGGGCCTCCGGCGCCAGTTCCGGGCGGCAGCGCAGGCACGGGCGGAAACCCGCAGCCGCAGCGGCCGCAGCGGTGGGGTAGTAGTCGACGTTGGGCGGCTTCGGCGCGGGCGCCGGGCACACCGGCCGGCAGTAGATGCCGGTACTGCGCACGGCGGTGAAGAACACCCCGTCAAAGCGCGCATCGCGGGCGAGGCGGGCGCTTTCGCAGGCGGCGTAGTCCAGGGGCAGGGGGGTGTCCATGGGGGCCAGTCTATGCCCGGCGGCCGCGCCCGGCTCGCCATTTTCGGACAGCAATGCGCAGGCCGGCCGCCCTGGTTCAGGGCAGGTTCCCGCGCCGACGGTCGCGCGCACTAGACTGTGTGTTCACGCGCCGCTGCGCGCGCTCCTTCGTACGGATACCGGGTCGTTCATGTTGCTCAAGTCGTGGTGGTTGCCCCTGTTGTGCCTGGGTCTGGCCGGTTGCAGCCAGCTGGAGAATCCCGGCAACGTCACCGCCGCCGACAAGGCGGTGCGCGCGCAGACCGCCGATGGCGACCACATGGTGTCGTTCAATGCCGCCGATGCGCCGGCACCGGCGCCGTTGCCGCCCAAGCGTGGTGACCAGGGCTGGGGCGAGGCGGCGCTGGAGAACGGCAAGGCGTGGGTGAGCTGCGATACCGATTACGCCGGCGAAGGCGGCGATGGCATCGCGCTGGAGAGCCTGGATCGCGCCAGCATCGACGCCGCGCTGGCACCGTGCGTGGAGCGCGGGCTGGTGCGGGTGCGCTACGTGGGCAAGATCAACCCCGGCTTTTCCGAGCTGGTGGCGCGGTTGGCGATGGTGGCCGACGCGCAACGCATCTCCAAGCGCGTGCTGGACCTGGATTCCAGCGGCGGCCAGGTGGAAGCGGCGATCGTGGCCGGCGACCGCATCGGCGAATCCAACTGGACCATCTGGATCCGCGAAGGCTCGGTCTGCCACAGCGCCTGCGTGTTCGTGCTGGCCGCCGGCGACAACCGCCTGGTGGCCGGCAAGGTCGGCATCCACCGGATGATGCGGATCAGTTCCAAGGCCACCTCGCGCGCCGAACTCAACCGCGAGCTCCATGAGGTCTACGACAACGTCAAGGATTACCTGCAGCGCAACGGCGTGGCGGTGGGCGTGGCCGACCTGATGATGACCGTGCCCAATCGCAGCCTGCGCCTGCTGACCAGCGACGAGCTGCGCCAGTTCGGGCTGGACGGCACCAATGCGGTGCAGGACGACCTGGAGCGGATCAAGCAGATGCGCAAGTGCGGCGATGATTTCGTGCGGCGCAAGGACGCGTTCCTGATCGCCTTCGACCAGACCTGCAAGCGCGAAGGCGCCGAACTGGAAACCGTCAACAGCTGCGGGCAGACGCTCAAGCAGCGCTACGGATTCCCCGATGCCACCTGCCCGGACGAGAGCCCGCTGTCGGAGATCGACGTGTCCACGTTGCAGCCGTCCAGCGTTGCACCCGGCCAGGACGCGCCGGCCGAGCGCACCGCCAGCGACGTCGGCCAGCCCGCGCCGGAAACCGCCGAGCGCAACTGACGAACCGCTCACGGGGTTCCCGTAGACTGGCCTGGATCCTTCCAGCCAACGGTGTCCTGATGCGTGTTCCGCTGCTGCTGTCTTCGTTCCTGCTTGCTGCTGTTGCCCAGGCCCAGACACCGCCGCCGGCCACGCCTGCGCCGGCCCCGGCGCGCCCGGCACCGGCTGCCGCACCTGCGGCACGCCCGGCGCTGACCCCTGCGCAACAGGCGCAGGTGCACAAGCAGGATGCGGAAATGAGTGCGGCCGCGTTGCAGGTAGCGCAGCTGGTGGACACCAACCGTGCCGCCGAGGCATGGAAAGGGGCCTCGGCCGTGGCGAAAAAATCGGTCACCGAACAGGCCTTCGTGAGCCAGCTCAGCGCCGACCGCAAGCGCCTGGGCGCGCTGGCTGCGCGCGGCCAGCCGGTGGTGACCCGGGTCAAGTACACCGCCGGTGCAACCGTGCCCGAAGGGCTGTACATCAACGTCAGCTTTCCCACCCGGTTTGCCAACAGTGCCCAGCCGGTGCGCGAGCTGGTGTCGTTCCGGCTGGATGAAGACCGGGTCTGGCGCCTGGCCGGCTATAGCGTGCGCGCCGCAACGCCCTGATCGCCGCCGTCATTTCCTGAGGAGTGCAGCATGAGTATCGAGATCCAGATGCTGGTGTGGTCGATGGTGCTGGGCATCGTGCACCTGTTCGCCGCCTCCACTGCCGTCACCCGCGAGCGCGGGCTGCAGTGGAACGCCTCGGCCCGCGATGGCCAGACGCCACCGGTGCGGCCGCTGACCGGGCGCCTGCAGCGTGCGCAGTCCAATTTCATGGAGACCTTCCCGTTCTTCGCGGCGGCGATCCTGGCAGTGGTGCTGACCCAGCGTCAGGACGGGCTGACCGCGCTGGCCGCGCAGCTGTATTTCTGGGCACGGGTGGTGTATCTGCCGCTGTACGCGGCCGGCGTGCCGTACGTGCGCAGCCTGGTGTGGCTGGCGTCGCTGGTGGGCATCGTGCTGTTGCTGTGGGCGTTGCTGTAACGGGCCAGTGAACGGCAGCTGCGGCCGCTGATCCAGATCAAGGCGGCGCGCGGGGGTTCGGCGCTAAGCTGGCATGGACCCGTTACCGCAGGATCGGACATGTCGGACCAACCCCCGCAGGAGCAGTGCATGCCGGAGCAGCCGGTGGACGTGGTGGTGGTGGGCGCCGGCCCAGCCGGGCTGTGCTTCGCCCGCGCGCTGGCCGGCAGCGGCCTGCAGGTGGCGCTGGTGGAACAGCAGCCACGCGCGGCACTGGCGGACGCGGCCTTCGACGGCCGCGAGATTGCGCTGACCCATGCCTCGCGGCAGATCCTGGAGGCGCTGGGCATCTGGCAGCGGCTGGATCCGGCCGAGATCTCCCCGCTGCGCGACGCGAAGGTGATGGACGGCCGCTCGCCGTTCGCCCTGACCTTTGCCGCCACCCAGCGCGATACGCAGGACCTGGGCTGGCTGGTCCCCAACCATCTGATCCGCCGCGCCGCCTGGGCCAGCGTGCAGGACCAGCCGGGCCTGCAGCTGCTGGATGAGACGCGCGTGGCCGGCGTCGTGCCGGGCGCAGGGCGCAGCGTGGTCACCCTGGCCGATGGACGCCGCCTGGCCGCACGCCTGGTGGTGGCCGCCGACAGCCGCTTTTCCAGCACCCGGCGCATGCTGGGCATCGGCGCGCGGATGCGCGACTTCGGCAAGTCGATGCTGGTCTGCCGGATGCAGATCGAGGTGCCGCACCAGCACACCGCGTGGGAGTGGTTCGGGTATGGCCGCACGATGGCGCTGCTGCCGCTCAACGGCGACCAGGCCTCGGCCGTGATCACCCTGCCGCCGCGCCAGATCGAGGCCTTGATGGCGCAGGACCCGGCCCGCTTCGGGCAGAGCATCACTGACCTGTTCGAACAGCGGCTGGGGGCGATGGTCCCGGTGGCCGCGCCCGTGGCCTACCCGCTGGTAGGGGTGTATGCCAATGCGTTCGTTGGCGATCGCTGCGCGTTGATCGGCGATGCAGCCGTGGGCATGCATCCGGTTACCGCGCACGGGTTCAACCTCGGCCTGGCCGGCGCGCACCGGCTGGCCACCGTGCTCAACCAGGCGGCGGCCCGCGGCGGCGACATCGGCGCACCGGCCGGGTTGGCCAGCTTTGAGCGCGGCCACCGGCTGGCCTCGCGCCCGTTGTACGAGGCCACCAATGCCATTGCCACGCTCTACACCGATGACCGCCTGCCCGCGCGGATGCTGCGCCGGGCCGGATTGCGCCTGGCGCAGGGGGTCACCCCGTTCCGCCAGCTGATCGCCGCCCACCTGACCCAGCGCGAGGCACGGGTCTGAGGCGGCTCAGGGGGCGTCGCTGTCGGCCAGCACGTTGATGGTGGTGTCGCCAAACTGCACCACCTGGCCGCCGCGGATCTTGCAGGCCTTGCGCAGTTCGACCTCGCCATCGACCAGGACCTGGCCGTCGCCGATCACGGTCTTGGCCTCGCCGCCACTGGTGACCAGGTCGGCCAGCTTGAGCAGCTGCTTGAGCTCGACGTAGTCGCGGTCCAGTTCAAATTCGAGGGTCTGCATGGAGCGGGTATCCTGGGAAGGGGCGCGGCCATGTGGCCGGGCCGGGAAAGGGCGCGTATTGTGCGCCAGCGGGCGGCAGAACGGCATGCAGATGGGAAGCTGTACACGTTGTTCAGGTGCGATGCGGTATCATCGCCCCCTGAGTGAGTGAATTCTCCTCCGACCGAGCAGCGCCAGGGCACGCGATAAGAAAGGGCGCCCAAAGCGCGGACCATCCCCTTTTTTATCTCACTGCCTCCTCAACGGCAGTGCTTTGGAGTTCCCCATGTCCCAAGAATCCTCCGCGCCGCTGCTGTTCGCAGACCTCGGCCTGTCCGACGCTGTGATGCAGGCCGTCGCCACCGTCGGCTACGAAACCCCGTCGCCCATCCAGGCTGCCACGATCCCGGCGATGCTGGAAGGCCGCGACGTGCTCGGCCAGGCCCAGACCGGTACCGGCAAGACCGCCGCCTTCGCGCTGCCGGTGCTGTCCAACCTCGATTTCAACCAGACCAAGCCGCAGGTGCTGGTGCTGGCGCCCACCCGCGAACTGGCCATCCAGGTCGCCGAGGCGTTCCAGACCTATTCGTCGGGCATTCCCGGCTTCCGCGTGCTGCCGGTGTACGGCGGCCAGCCCTACGGCCAGCAGCTGCAGGCCCTGCGCCGTGGCGTGCACGTCATCGTCGGCACCCCGGGCCGCGTGATCGATCACCTCGAGCGCGGCACCCTGGACCTGTCCGAGCTGAAGACGCTGGTGCTGGACGAAGCCGATGAAATGCTGCGCATGGGCTTCATCGACGACGTCGAAGCGGTGCTGAAGAAGCTGCCGGAGACCCGCCAGGTCGCCCTGTTCTCGGCCACCATGCCGTCGCAGATCCGCCGCATCGCGCAGACCTACCTGAAGAACCCGGCCGAAGTCACCATCGTCAGCAAGACGACGACCTCGGCCAACATCCGCCAGCGTTACTGGTGGGTGAGCGGCATGCACAAGCTGGACGCGCTGACCCGCATCCTGGAAGTGGAACCGTTCGACGCGATGATCATCTTCTCGCGCACCAAGGCGGCCACCGAAGAGCTGGCCGAGAAGCTGCAGGCGCGTGGCCTGGCCGCGGCCGCCATCAACGGCGACATGCAGCAGGCCCAGCGCGAGCGCACCATCGGCATGCTGAAGGAAGGCAAGCTGGACATCCTGGTGGCCACCGACGTGGCTGCCCGTGGCCTGGACGTGGAGCGCATCAGCCACGTGCTGAACTACGACATCCCGTACGACACCGAAAGCTACGTGCACCGCATTGGCCGTACCGGCCGTGCCGGCCGCACCGGCGACGCGATCCTGTTCGCCACCCCGCGTGAAAAGGGCATGCTGCGTGCCATCGAGCGCGCCACCCGCCAGCCCATCGAAGAGATGCAGCTGCCGAGCGTGGACGCGGTCAACGACACCCGCATCACCAAGTTCATGAGCCGCATCAGCGATGCGCTCGATGCCGGCGGCACCGAGTTCTACCGCGACCTGCTGCAGCGCCTGGAAGGCGAGAAGAACGTGCCGGCCATCGACATCGCCGCCGCGCTGGCCAAGCTGCTGCAGGGCGATTCGCCGTTCCTGCTGACCCCGCCGGTGCGTGGTGCCCATCAGGAGCGTGCCCCGCACCAGCGCAACGAGCGCAGCAACGACCGTGGCGAGCGTCCGGCCCGTTTCGAGCCGCGCTTCGAACGTGGCCCGCGTCGTGAAGACGACCGTGGCCCGCGTCCGCCGCGTGCCGAGGGCGACTTCGGCAGCAACGATGCTGGCTTCGAACGCGCGCCGCGCCGTGACATCGCCCCGCGCGGTGCCGCCGAGCCGGGCATGGAAACCTTCCGCATCGAAGTGGGCCACGTGCACGGCGTGAAGCCGGGCAACATCGTCGGCGCGATCGCCAACGAAGCCGGGCTGGAAAGCCGCTTCATCGGCCGCATCGACATCCACGACGACTTCTCGGTGCTGGACCTGCCGGCCGAAATGCCGCAGGACCTGCTGACCCACCTCAAGAAGGTGTGGGTGTCGGGCCAGCAGCTTCAGATGCGCAAGGTCGAGCCGGGTGAAGACCTGACCCCGTCGCCGCGTCCGGCGTTCAAGCCGAAGTTCGGTGGCAAGCCGCGCGGTCCGGGTGGTCCGGGTGGCCATCGTGGCGGTCCGGGCGGCCCGGGTGGCAACGATCGCCCGCCGCGTCGTGACGGCTTCAAGCCGCGCGGTCCGCGCAACGGCTGATCGCCCACGCGATCCAGACAACGCCAGCCTTCGGGCTGGCGTTGTCGTTTCCGGGGTGTGGAAAGGCCGCGGCGCGGCTGTCGACCGGTTTCGCACGGTCACAACATCTGCCGAACTAGCCTGCAGGTTGATGGATTCGGTACACCACCCGCTTCACGGCTCCGGGGGGATCGGCGATGCTGGCAGCTGGCAGGGATGTTGGTGCGACAGCGGTACCGTATCTCACGCGGGGCTTGACCCTGCGCTTTGTCCTGCTGACCGGCATGGCCATCGGTCTGGTGGGTATTTCCGCGCTGATCCAGGAACTGCAGGCCGCGTCCACCGCGTGGATCGTGGGTCAGAGCCACTGGTCGCGCAGCCAGCAGCAGGCCAGCTTCGCGCTCAGCCGCTACATCACCCATGGCCGGCCGCGCGATCTGGCCGAGGCGCGCCAGGCCCTGACCGTGCCATTGGGCGACCTGGACGCGCGGCGCGCGCTGGAGCAGGACGACGCCGACCTGGCCCGGGCCCGGCGCGGGTTCCTGGCCGGCGGCAATGCACCCGGTGACATCAACCGCCTGATCCTGTCGTTCCGTTACCTCGGCCATCTGGGCTACTTCAAGGATGCGGTGCGGCTGTGGCGGCAGACCGACGCGCCGCTACTGCAGCTGGCCGGTCTGGTCGGCGCGGCGCAGGCACTGCATGCCCGCCGCGACGTTGAACCGGTGACCCAGGCGCTGCTGCTGGAT
>NZ_QAIW01000403.1:0-330 GCF_003061285.1 Stenotrophomonas sp. HMWF003
CGTCCACGATGTGCAGCCTGGCGCGGATGATGGTGGCGTCCGCGCCCTTGCGCTCGGGCGTGATGTTCAAACCGAACACCGCGTCCAGATCGATCGGGCGCAGCGCGAAATCGGTGATTTCCTTCGGGGTGATCGGCCAGGTGAAGCGCACCGACTGGCCCGGTGCCAGCGTCTCCAGGTCCTTCAGCATCAGGCCGTCGACAGGATTGCGCCGCAGCTGCTTTTCCTTGCCCGAGTGGCGGTCCACCAGGCGCACGGCCGGGCCACGCTTGCGCAGGAAGGCCACCGGCAGCGACACATTGTTGCGGCCGCTGTTGCGCAGTTCCAGCT
>NZ_QAIW01000403.1:340-6106 GCF_003061285.1 Stenotrophomonas sp. HMWF003
GTCGATGCAGCGGGCGTGGAGTTCGATCATGGGAGCGGGTTCCGGGGTCTGGGCAAACGTGGGTGAGGCGGCAAACAGGGCAATCAACGGAATCAGGAAACGGTGCATGTTATCTCCCGGCCAAGGTCGCGGCGGAGCAGTTCCTGCACTTCGCGAGCGATGTTCCAGGCGTGCCTGGGGTGGGTACGGGTGGCATGGTAGGTGGACATGATGGTGGCCAGCGCATCGGTACTGTCGCGGAACGCCAGCGCCTCCACCGTGGCCGGATCGACACTGCCATCCGGGCGCATGTAGCGCACGGTATCGGGCGCGTCGTCTTCGTTCTCCGAGTACTCGTCGGGCAGGCCAAGGCAGTGGGCGAACTCGTGCGCGTAGGTCCACCCGTCGGTGGTGGTGGCAACGTAAACCGTGGGCGGATCGACCATTTCGCGATCGTAGTCCTTGTGCAGCAGCAGCGTGTAATCCTGCCCGGCATCCACCCACTGGATCTCGTAACGGATCGGGAAGGAACGCGTGCCGCACTGCGGGTCGTTCACCGCCAGGGTGAACGTGCCGTTCCAGTGGCTGGCCACCCCTTCCATCATGCGCAGTTTGGCCGTGGTGACATCGCCGGGCGTGACCCCGGCCAGCGCGGTGACGCGTGCCTTGATCGACACCACCACATCGCCACCGGACTTGGCCGGCACGGCAAT
Organism: Stenotrophomonas sp. HMWF003; assembly: GCF_003061285.1. Lineage (NCBI taxonomy): Bacteria > Pseudomonadati > Pseudomonadota > Gammaproteobacteria > Lysobacterales > Lysobacteraceae > Stenotrophomonas > Stenotrophomonas sp. HMWF003. The sequence goes on from NZ_QAIW01000403.1 coordinate 1,033, forward strand.
GTGGTAGGACACCGGGAACGGGCCCTCGTACTTGCTGCCCTGCGGGTCGAGGGTCTCGAAATAGCGGCCATCGGCATCCACAGCGATCTGTGCTTCATGGTCGCGCAGCCAGCACTGCGGCGGCGGCGGGGTGGCCGACGGCGGCGACGCGGCGGCGGCCTGTTTCAGCACCGCGCCGGCGAGGGACACCGCCGCGGCGATCACCGCTGCCTTGCCGGCGCCGCCGCTGCCGCCCTTGGCGCTCCCGCTGCCACCGGCATCCACGCTGACCATCGCCTGCTGGCCGGCCAGCAGCGTACAGCCGCAGCTGGCCTTGTCGCCGTGGCGGGCCACCGGGTTGCCGTCGATGATGAGGGTGGCGTCGCCGCTGGCGATCACCCCGGGGCCATGCACCTTGCAGACCACCGGGTCGTTGACCCGGGCGACGGCGCGTCCGTCGATGTCCGTGAACGGGGAACCGGCTACTACCGTACCGCCCAGATGGAGGTGGTCACCGACCACGACCAGCATCCTTGCCATTGCATACCTAACTTTGTTTCGACGTATTCAGCCTTGTCAGTTTAACCGGACAACACCCGGCACCGGCAGCCCGTCGGATGCTGCGTTGCACCAAATCCGTACTGGAAAGGGCTAAAATCCGCCCCAGGAAGCCGCTTTGAGCCCGTCTTCACAGGCTTGCGCGCCATCGGCGGCATCCTCCCCATATCTCCCCCCTTTGAGATTCCCATGAAAAAACTCGCGAAGGTCGTCCTCGGCCTGTTCGTGCTGCTGCTATTGGTGGCGGCCGTGTTCCTGTACTGGCCGCTGCACCAGCGGTCGGTTCCGGCCGCCAGCAACGACAAGCCGGTCGACGTCGTGCTGGTGGGTGGCGGCATCATGAGCATCACCCTGGCCACGTTCCTGCAGGAGCTGCAGCCGGACTGGAACATCCAGGTGTATGAACGCCTGGACGGCGTGGCGCTGGAAAGCTCGGACGGCTGGAACAACGCCGGCACCGGCCATTCGGCCTTCGCCGAGCTGAACTACACCCCGGAACTGCCCGACGGCAGCATCGAGACCAAGCGCGCGGTGGGCATCGCCGAGCAGTTCGAGATCTCGCGCCAGTTCTGGTCGCACCAGGTGAAGGCCGGCCGACTCAGCCAGCCGTCGGACTTCATCAACCCGACCCCGCACATGAGCTTCGTCTGGGGCGACGACAACATCGCCTACCTGCACAAGCGCCAGCAGGCGCTGGTGAAGAACCCGCTGTTCTACGGCATGCAGTACTCCGAAGACGCCGCGCAGATCAGGCAGTGGGCGCCGCTGCTGATGGAAGGCCGCGACCCGAAGCAGAAGGTGGCCGCCACCTGGATGCCGCTGGGCACCGACGTCAACTTCGGCGTGATCACCCGCCAGCTCACCGCCGGCCTGCAGCGCAGCCCGAATTTCCAGCTGCACCTGAAGCACGAAGTGGGCGCGCTGCGCCAGAACGATGACAAGACCTGGAACGTGACCGTGAAGGACCTTACGTCCGGCACCGAGTCCACGATCAAGTCGCGCTTTGTGTTCATCGGTGCCGGCGGTGCCGCGCTGAAGCTGCTGCAGCTGTCGGGCATTCCCGAAGCGAAGAATTACGCCGGCTTCCCGGTGGGTGGCCAGTTCCTGGCCTTCCAGAACCCGGCCATTGCCGGGCGCCACACGGTGAAGGCCTACGGCATGGCCGAAACCGGCTCGCCGCCGATGTCGGTGCCGCACCTGGATGCGCGCAAGCTGGACGGCAAGCCGGTGGTGCTGTTCGGTCCGTTCGCGCTGTACAGCACCAAGTTCCTCAAGCACGGCTCGTGGTTCGACCTGTATTCGTCGGTGAACCACAACAACGTGGCCGGCATGCTGGACGTGGGCGCGGAAAACCTGGACCTGGTGAAGTACCTGATGGGCCAGGCGCGCCTGAACGACGCCGACCGCCAGGCAGAACTGGTGAAGTACTTCCCCAACGCCAAGCGCGAGGACTGGAAGCTGGTCACCGCCGGCCAGCGCGTGCAGATCATCAAGCGCGATCCGGAGAAGGGGCCGGTGCTGCAGTTCGGCACCGAGATCGTGACCGACAAGGACCACACCCTGGCCGCGCTGTTGGGTGCCTCGCCGGGTGCGTCGACCTCGCCGCCGATCATGCTGGACCTGCTGAAGAAGGCCTTCCCGCAGCAGATGGCCGCCGGCTGGGAAGCGCGCCTGCAGCAGATCGTGCCGTCCTATGGGCGCAAGCTCAACGAGAGTGCGGCGCTGACCAACGAGATCCGCCGCCAGACCAGCGACACGCTGAAGCTGCCGTACCTGGACGTGCCGGTGGAAACCTCGCCGGCCGTGATGCTGACCCCGCCGCCGGCCGCCAAGCCGGCGCAGAAGACGCGCAACGCCAACGAGGAACTGCAGGCGCTGTAAGCCTGCGGCCTGCGGCCCCGGCCGCGGAGTGAACACCTGATCCGGCCCCGCGTGGGCCGGATTTTTTTTGCCCGTTGCCCTGCACGGCGATGGTGGACGGGCCCGGAATCGTCAGGCCAGGCGCACATCGTCGCGCACGTGGGGCGCATTCAGGAATTGTAAAGCGAATGAGAACGCTTTACATTTACGCACCCCTGCGCTGCCGGCGCGGGCCTGGCCGGAATCCACGGACGGCCGCCAGGCCCTGCTCACCACCCACGGCTGCAACGGCACCGACCCACGGTCGGGGCGTCACCCCCTCAGATGGATCTACCGCCTGGCGCCAGTGGCGCCGGCCTGCTGTGCCTGCTGCCCGCTGTTCCCCCTCCCGAGACCGATTCGAGACCTGCGCATGTCCTTCCGCGATCTTTCGCCCCGCTCCCCCCGCCGTGCCCCGCTGGGCCTGGCCCTGCTTTCCGTGCTGTCGCTGGCCTCGCCCCTGGCCCAGGCCGACACTGCCGCCGACGCCAGCGACGCCAGCGACGCCAAGACGCTGGACAAGGTCAGCGTGCTGGGCGAGCGCGCCGCGCCGTCCAGCACCACGCGCCTGCCGATCAGCCTGCAGGAAACCCCGCAGTCGTCCAGCGTGATCGGCCTGCAGCGGCTGCAGGACGAATCGCTGTTCAGCCTCAACGACGTGATGCGCAACGTCACCGGCGTCAGCGTGTCCTTCTACGACACCCAGCGCCCGCTGTACTACGCGCGCGGCTTTGCCATCACCGATTTCCAGGTGGATGGCATTCCCACCTACAGCGGCTCGACCAACCAGGAATACGACACCGCCTTCTACGACAGCGTGGAAGTGATCCGCGGCGCCAACGGCCTGCTCAGCGGTGCCGGCGTGCCCTCGGCCACGGTCAACCTGCTGCGCAAGCGCCCGGGCAAGACGTTCGATGCCTCCGTCTCGGTCAGCGCCGGCAGCTGGGACTACCAGCGCATGGAAGCGGACGTGACCGCGCCGCTGACCGCCGACGGCCGCTTCCGCAGCCGCGTGGTCGCCGCCTACACCGATCGTGATTTCTATTACGACCGCTACAAGGAAAACAAGATGGCCGGCATGGCCGTGCTGGAAGGTGATCTCACCGACAGCACCACCCTGACCGTGGGCTACCAGACCCAGGACAACAACCCGGTCGGCTCGACCTGGGGCACCGTGCCGTTCTTCGACAGCCAGGGCAACTTCGCGCACCTGCCGCGCTCGACCAACGTGGCCCCGAAGTGGAGCTACTGGCAGCGCGAAACCAGCACCGTGTTCGCCAACCTGGAACAGCATTTCGGCGAAAACTGGCTGCTCAAAGTCAACACCGCCTACACCCGCGGCAACGTGCAGAACGTGCGCCTGTACGGCACCGGCTACCCGGACCCGGCCACCGGCGCGGGCATCTACCTGCGCACCGCCGCCGGTGATTCGGAAGACACCCGGCGCAATGTGGATGCCTACCTGAGCGGTACCTTCGATCTGTTCGGGCGCGAGCATGACGTGACCCTGGGCGGGCAGTGGTCCGACCTGGAGAGCACCACCAACACCCTCGCCCTGAACTACCCCACCGACTGGGCGCGCTGCGGCACCGAGCGCTGCTACTACATCCCCAACATCCGTACGTGGGATGGCGACATTTCCGAAGTGACCTACACGCGTACCGGCGCGCGCCGCGTAGCGCGCACCCGGCAGAGCGGCGTGTACCTGGCCACCCGCCTGCGCCTGGCCGATCCGCTGTCGCTGATCGCCGGCGCGCGCCTGAGCCGCTGGGAGACGCTGACCCGCGCCTACAACGTGGCCGGCGCGTACACCGCCACCAGCGGTGCCTACAAGGTGAAGGACGAAGTGACGCCGTACGTGGGCCTGGTGTATGACATCACCCCGCAGTTCTCGGTATACGGCAGCTACACCGAAATCTTCAACCCGCAGAACTACAAGGACAAAAACGAGAATCTGCTGGCGCCGGTGCAGGGCTCCAACCTGGAAGCGGGCATCAAGAGCCAGTGGTTCGATGGCCGCCTGACCGCCAACGCGGCGGTGTTCGAAGCCAAGCAGGACAACTACGCGATGCGCGACATGAGCGTGCCCGACGGCTCCCTGAGCGACGGCAGCTCGGCCTACATCGGCGTCAACGGCACCAAGGCGCGCGGCTGGGAAGTGGACATCAACGGCGAGATCCTGCCGGGCTGGACGGTCAATGCCGGCTTCACCCACGTCAAGGTGACCCGCGCCGCCACCGACCAGCTGTACGCCAACCCGGCCGAAGACCTGCTGCAGCTCAACACGCAGGTGCAGCTGCGCGGTGCGCTGTCGCGCCTGAGCGTGGGCGGCGGCGTGCAGTGGCAGAGCAAGGTGCAGGGCTACAACATTCCCTACCCGCTGGGCGGCACGGTCACGGTGAACCAGCCGGCGTATGCGCTGGTGCAGTTCAACGCCAACTACCGCATCACCGACAACTGGACGGCCACGCTGAGCGTGCGCAACGCGCTGGACAAGACCTACTGGGCCAACCTGGACTACAACAACTACGGCGAACCGCGCTTCGTGGCGGCCAGCCTGCGCTGGACGTTCTGAGACCACGCGCGTAGCGCCGGGCTCTGCCCGGCTGCATGACAGCGGCCGGGCAGAGCCCGGCAC
>NZ_QAIW01000403.1:6119-9889 GCF_003061285.1 Stenotrophomonas sp. HMWF003
AACAGGCCCGCCTCTTGGCGGGCCTTGTTTTTTGCTGCGCTGCGGGTTGCACACCGCTCCGTAATTATGGCGTAATTATCTCAACGTCATCCGGATCTGTGTCGATGAACCCTACCTGGGACACCCTGGCACGCAGCCGCCAGGCACGACTCGAACGCGCAGCGCCCTGGGCCCACGGCCGCGAGGTGGCGGCCGGCGATATCGCCGCGCTGCTGCACGCCCTGCTTGAACCGGGCGACAAGGTCTGCCTGGAGGGCAACAACCAGAAGCAGGCCGACTTCCTTGCCCAGGCCCTGGCCGACCTCGACCCGGCGCGTGTACACGACCTGCACATGGTGCAATCGGTGCTGTCGCTGCCCGCGCACCTGGACGTGTTCGAGCGCGGCATCGCCTCGAAGCTGGATTTCTCCTTCTCCGGGCCGCAGTCGGTCCGGCTGGCCAACCTGGTCGCCGACGGGCGCATCCAGATCGGTGCCATCCACACCTACCTGGAACTGTTCGGCCGCTACTTCATCGACCTCACGCCCCGCGTGGCGCTGGTGGCCGCGCAGGCGGCAGACCGCCACGGCAACCTCTACACCGGCCCGAATACCGAAGACACCCCGGTGATCGTCGAAGCCACCGCCTTCGGCGGCGGCATCGTCATCGCGCAGGTCAACGAGATCGTCGATACCCTGCCCCGCGTCGACATCCCCGCCGACTGGGTCAACTTCGTGGTGCAGGCGCCGCGCCCGAACCACATCGAACCGCTGTTCACCCGCGACCCGGCGCAGATCTCCGAGATCCAGGTGCTGATGGCGATGATGGCGATCAAGGGCATCTACGCCGAGTACGGGGTCAACCGGCTCAACCATGGCATCGGCTTCGACACGGCCGCGATCGAACTGCTGCTGCCTACCTATGCCGAATCGCTGGGGCTGAAGGGAAAGATCTGCCAGCACTGGGCGCTCAATCCGCACCCGGCGCTGATCCCCGCCATCGAGTCGGGCTTCGTGAAATCGGTGCATTCGTTCGGCTCGGAACTGGGCATGGAGAAATACATCGCCGCGCGCGGCGATGTGTTCTTCACCGGCGCCGACGGCGCAATGCGCTCCAACCGGGCGTACTCGCAGACCGCTGGCCTGTATGCCTGCGACATGTTCATCGGCTCCACCCTGCAGATCGACCTGCAGGGCAACAGCTCCACCGCCACCCGCGACCGTATCGCCGGCTTCGGTGGCGCGCCCAACATGGGTTCGGATGCGCGCGGCCGCCGCCACGCCAGCGATGCCTGGCTCAAGGCCGGCCGGCAGGCCGCACGCCCGGGCGAGATGCCGCGTGGGCGCAAGCTGGTGGTGCAGATGGTGGAAACCTTCCGCGAGCACATGGCGCCGGCCTTCGTCGATCGCCTGGATGCGTGGGAGCTGGCCGAGCGCGCGGCGATGCCACTGCCGCCGGTGATGATCTACGGCGACGACGTCAGCCACGTGCTCACCGAGGAAGGCATCGCCAACCTGCTGCTGTGCCGCACCCCCGAAGAGCGCGAACAGGCCATCCGTGGCGTGGCCGGCTACACCGCGGTGGGCCTGGGCCGCGACCGCGCCATGGTCGAGAACCTGCGCGACCGCGGCGTGATCCAGCGCCCGGACGACCTGGGCATCAACGTACGCGATGCCAGCCGCGACCTGCTGGCCGCGCGCTCGGTGAAAGACCTGGTGCGCTGGTCCGGCGGTCTGTACGACCCGCCCAAGCGCTTCCGCAACTGGTAAGGGACAGGCTCATGGAAACCCTCACATATCGATTCGACGGCACCACCGCCGTGCGCTTCCCCACCGAAGCGGTGCTGGTCGGCGTGCTGGCCTCGGGCAACCTTGAAGTGCTGCTGGAACCGGCCGCGCTGGACGGCGCGATGGCGGTTCGCATCATCACGGCCGCCAAGGGCTTCGGCACTGTCTGGGAGGCGGTGATCGGCGACTTCGCACAGCGCCATCCGCTGCGCGACGTGCAGGTATCGATCAACGATGCCGGCGCCACGCCGGCCGTGGTCAGCCTGCGCCTGGACCAGGCGGTGCAGACCCTGCGCGCGGGGGGCCAGCCATGAGCATCGCCCACCGCCACAGCTATTACGAAGCCGATGCGCGCGAGCGCATCGCCGGCCTGCTTGATGCGGGCACGTTCAAGGAACTGCTGGGCCCGGCCCGGCGCGCGATGAGCCCGCACCTGGCGCAGCTGGACCAGCCCGCTGCATTCGACGACGGCATCGTGGTGGGCGAAGGCCTGCTGCGCGGCAAGCGCGTGCTGGTGGCCGCGCAGCAAGGCCAGTTCATGGGCGGCGGCGTGGGCGAAGTGCACGGCGCCAAGCTCACCGGCCTGCTGCACCGTGCGGTAGACCAGCGCCCGGACGGCGTGCTGCTGCTGCTGGATACCGGCGGCGTGCGGCTGCACGAAGCCAATGCCGGGCTGATCGCCATTTCCGAAATCATGCGCGCCACCCTGGCCGCGCGTGCCGCCGGGGTGCCGGTGGTTGCCCTGATCGGCAGCGGCAACGGCGCGTTCGGCGGCATGGGCATCGTGGCGCGCTGCTGCACCACGGTGATCATGTCCGAAGAGGGGCGTTTGTCGCTGTCCGGCCCGGAGGTGATCGAAACGGTGCGCGGCGTGGAAGAGTTCGACGCCCGCGACCGTGCGCTGGTATGGCGCGTCACCGGCGGCAAGCACCGCTACCTGATCGACCAGGCCCAGGTGCTGGTACCCGATGCGATCAGCGCCTTCGCGCAGGCCGCGTTCGATGCGCTGGTACCCGATACCGACAGCACCGACACCGATCTGGCACTGGCCGCGCTGCAGGCCCGCCACGCCGCATTGCAGGCGCGGGTGCAGGCCTGGGGCGGTTGCCGGGACGGGCTGGACATCTGGGCCCTGCAGGGCATTGCCGACCCGCAGCAGTTGCCGCTGCTGGAGACCGACGCCTTCCTCGCCGCCACGGCCACCCGGAGACTGCCATGACCATGCCCTTGAACACGCTGCTGGATGCACTGTTCCCGCGCGGGCACGCCGTCGCGGTGAACGACGCAGTGCTCACCGGCAGCGCCCGCACCGACGCTGGCGAGGTCACCGTGATCGGCACCGCCGACAAGCTCGAGGTCGGCGTGGACCATGCGCTCACCCTGGCCGCCGCAGTGCTGGCCAGTACAGCCGCGCACCCGCAGCGGCCGATCGTGATGCTGGTCGACACCGCCGGCCAGCGCCTGGCCCGCCGCGATGAACTGCTGGGCATCAACGGCTACTTCGCGCACCTGGCGCAGACGCTGGACCTGGCCCGCCGCCGCGGCGCGCCGCTGGTCACCCTGGTGTACGGCGAATCGGTGAGTGGTGGGTTCCTGTCCTTCGGCCTGATGGCCGACCACATCCATGCCCTGCCCGACGCGCAGGTACGGGTGATGGACCTGCGCGCAATGGCGCGCGTGACCAAGCAACCGCTGGAAAAGCTGCAGGCGCTCAGCCTGAGCTCACCGGTGTTCGCACCCGGCGTGGAAAACTACGTGGCCATGGGCGCGGTCCACGCGGTGTGGGACCACGACCTGGCGCAGGCCTTGCTGGACGCGCTGCGCACGCCGGCCGATGGCGATCGCCGCGCGGTCCTCGGTGCGCAGCGCGGCGGCCGCACGCTGGCCGCGTCGGTCGCGGCGGCGGTGGTGGCCGGCGATGCCTGAGCAGCCTGCCCGCCACACGCTGGTGTGGATGTCGGCACAGGCCGCCTGGCGCGCCGACGTGCCTGCACAGGATGCGCG
>NZ_QAIW01000403.1:9899-14920 GCF_003061285.1 Stenotrophomonas sp. HMWF003
CGGCTGGCGTTGCGCGTGCCGCTGCAGGACATCGCGCGGCAGCAGCCGCCGCTGGCGTTGCACGCGCTGATCGCCCGCCTCGACCGCCTGATCAGCGCCGAGTGGTACATGGCGCTGCAGGGCCTGGACGCGATCGCACCGGCCCGCGTGTTCGGTGCATTTGCCTGGCAGGCGCTTACCGGGCTGCCGTATGTGCACGCCCGGTCGGACATCGATCTGCTGTGGCAGGTGCACACGCCGGAAGTCGCCGACCGCCTGGTGCAGCGGCTGCAGGCGTGGGAAGTACGCGAAGGCCGGCGCGTGGACGGTGAACTCTGCCTGCCCGGCGGCGCGGCAGTGAACTGGCGCGAGTACGCCGGCAGCGCGCGGGAGGTTCTCATCAAACGCACCGACGGCGCCATGCTGGCACCGCGCGACACCTTGTTCCTGCCCACCGGTGTTGCCGCATGAACGCGCTGGCGCAGGCGCGTGTTCCGGCGGTTGCAGCGGTCGACTGCGCGCGCCTGGGCCGGCTGGCCATCGTCAGCCTGCACGCCGAACTGGCCTGCGCGCCCAAGCCGGGGCTGGTGACGCCATTCGACCGCGGCAGCCACACCGACATGGACGCCGGCAGCTTCCTGCGCAGCCTGTTCGCGCTGCGCCACTACTTCCGCAACGTGGCCCAGGCCGGCGCTGACGACGCGCCCTTCTCCGTGTTGCGCGACCATGGCATCGCTGCCGAAGCCGCGATGCTGCGCGCTACCGGCGGCATCAATACCCATCGCGGCGCGATCTTCAGCCTGGGCCTGCTGGTGGCCGCGGCGGCCACCTGCCGGCGCGAGCACAGCGGCCGGATCACCGCTGAGGCGGTGTGCATGGCCGTACAGCGCTGGGCACCGGCGCTGGCCGTGGCCCCGCTGGATCCCGACAGCCCCGGCCAACGCGCACGTGCACAACACGGCATCGCCGGGGTGCGCGAGCAGGCCATCGCCGGCTATCCGCTGCTGCGCGGCATCGGCGTGCCCGTCCTGCGCGATGCGCTGGCGGCCGGGTTGCCGCGTGAGGCTGCGCTGTGCCACACGTTGATGCACCTGCTGGCGCACACCGATGACCTCAATCTGCTGCATCGCGGCGGCGCGCAGGGGCTGGCGTGGGCACGTGCGCAGGCAGCACGCTTCATCGCCGATGGCGGCGCCTTCGCCCCGCAGTGGCGCAGCCGCCTGCAGCAGCTCGGCGATGCCTTCGTGGCACGCCGGCTCAGCCCCGGCGGCAGTGCCGATCTGCTGGCCTGCAGCTGGTTCCTGCTGCAGCAGGAGCGCGCATGAGCCTCGCCCTGCTCTGCCCCGGCCAAGGCGCGCAGCATCCGGCGATGTTCGACCGGGTGCGCAACCTGCCTGCCGCACGCGCCGTGCTCGACACGGCCACCGCACTGCTGGGCCGCGACGTGACCGCCGCGGCGGCGGCAGACGATCGCTTCGACAACGCGGTAGCGCAGCCGCTGTTGTGCGCGGCCAGCCTGGCGCACTGGCAGGGTCTGCGCGAGCAGCTGCCGCCGCCTGCACTGGTGGCCGGCTACAGCATCGGTGAACTGGCCGCGCAGTCCATCGCCGGCAGCTTCAGTGCGGCCACCTGCCTGACGCTGGCATCCGAGCGCGCGCAGCTGATGGATGCCGCCAGTCCGCCCGACGCGGGCATGCAGGCGCTGCTGGGCCTGCCGCGTGCGGTGGTCCAGGCGCTGTGCGACACGCACGGCGCCTACATCGCGATTGCCAACGGCCCCGATCATTTCATCCTGGGCGGGCGCAGCGCGGCACTGCGCGCACTGGCCGCGGACGCCGTGCAGCAGCGTGCCGAGGTGCGCGTGCTGCCGGTGCATGTGCCGGCGCATACGCCGCTGCTGGCCAGCGCCGCCGACGGTTTTGCCCAGGTACTCGCGCAGGCACCGCTGCAGGCGCCGCAGTGGCAGGTACTGGCAGGTATCGATGCGCAGCCGGTACGCACGCGTGCCGCGCTGGAACACAGCCTGGCCGCGCAACTGGCACAGACCATCGAATGGGCACAGCTGATGCGCCAGGCATTCGAGCGCGGCGCGCGGGTGTTCCTTCAACTGGGCCCGGGCACCGCACTGGCGCGCATGGTGGCCAGCGCCTATCCGTGCTGCGAGGTGCGCGCGGTGGAAGAGTTCCAGCAGCTGGCGGGTGCGGCGGCGTGGGTACATGCCGCGCTGGGCCGGCAGCAATGAAGGTGGGAGTTGCCTGTAACACGCCGTAACCCGGGATGGCGGGTTTCCATCCTTGCTGTACGCGAGTCAAGTGTCTGGGAGGGCGCATGAGTCCACAAGTCGCAACGATCATCGGTCTGGTGATCATGTTCATCGTCGCCACCGCCCTGCCGATCAACATGGGTGCGGTCGCGTTCGCGTTGGCCTTCATCATCGGCGGCGTGTTCGTCGGCATGGAAGGCAAAGAAGTGCTGGGCGGATTCCCCGGGGATCTGTTCCTGACCCTGGTCGGCATCACCTACCTGTTTTCCATCGCCCAGAAGAACGGCACCATCGACCTGCTGGTGCATTGGGCGGTGCGTGCGGTACGTGGGCGCATCGTGGCCATTCCGTGGGTGATGTTCGTGGTGACCGCCGTGCTGACCGCGTTCGGTGCGCTGGGACCGGCCGCCGTGGCGATCATCGGCCCGGTGGCGCTGCGGTTTGCCAAGCAGTACAGGATCAACCCGCTGCTGATGGGCCTGCTGGTCATCCATGGCGCGCAGGCCGGCGGGTTCTCGCCGATCAGCGTGTACGGCAGCATCACCAATGGCGTGGTGCAGAAGGCCGGGCTGGAAGTGACCGAGATGGCGGTGTTCCTGACCAGCCTGGGCTTCAACTTCATGATGGCCATGATCTGCTTCTTCGCCTTCGGCGGCGTGGCGCTGTTGCGTCGCGGTGCGGTGTCGGTGGGCGGTGGCGTGGGCACGGCCGAGCTGGCGATGGCCGGTGGGCCGCAGGCGTCCTCGCGCCAGTTCGCGATCGAAGGCCACGGCGCGCTGGTGTCGGCCGGTGGTGGCACGCTGTCCAACGACCCCGATGCGCTGGAGGCGGTGGGCATCACCCGCGAGCGCGTGTTCACCCTGGTCGGCCTGCTCGGGCTGGGCGTGGCCGCGCTCATCTACAACCTCAACGTGGGCCTGGTGTCGATCACCGTCGCAGTGGCGTTGGCGCTGCTGTCGCCGAAGAGCCAAAAGGGCGCGGTGGACGGCATCAGCTGGTCCACGGTGCTGCTGATCTGCGGCGTGGTGACCTACATCGGCGTGCTGCAGGAAGCGGGCGCGGTCGATTTCATCGGCAATGGCGTGTCGCAGATCGGCATTCCGCTGCTGGGCGCGCTGCTGGTCTGCTACGTGGGTGGTATCGTCTCGGCGTTCGCCTCGTCGGCTGCGGTGCTGGGCGCCACCATCCCGCTGGCGGTGCCGTTCCTGATGCAGGGGCACCTGGGCGCGGCGGGCGTGATCTGCGCGCTGGCGGTGTCCTCGACCATCGTGGATGTCAGCCCGTTCTCGACCAACGGTGCGCTGGTGGTGGCGTCGGCGGCCAAGGAAGAACGCGAATCGCTGTTCCGCCAGTTCCTGATCTACAGCGGCCTGGTGGTTGCCTTCGGCCCGCTGCTGGCCTGGCTGGTGTTCGTGGTGCCGGGCTGGATGTAAGGGCTCGCGTTGGCGCCCCCTGACCTAGGGGGCGTTCCACCCGGAAGGATGATGTCCGGGCCGGTCGACGAACGGAGGGATTACAATTCCGCATGGCCATTGCTCCCGCACCCCGCTCGACCAAGAAGCGCGCCCCGCTGTACGAAGAGGTAGCCGAGCATGTGCGCGAGCGCATCTACGACTACCGCCTGCCCCCGGGCGAGTGGATCGACGAACCGGCGCTGTGCGAGGAACTGGGCATCAGCCGCACCCCGCTGCGCGAGGCGCTGAAGCTGCTGGCCGCCGAAGGCCTGGTGCAGATCGATGCCGGGCGCGGATGCCGGGTGACCCGGTTGACGCTGGAGGACCTGAACCAGCTGTTTCCGGTGATGGCGATGCTGGAAGGCCGCTGCGCGCACGAGGCCGTCAAGCATATCGACGACGCCGGCGTGCAGCTGCTGGAAGACCTGCACGCGGCCATGGAGGCCGCCGCCGCCGAGGGCAACATCGCCGAGTACTACCGCAACAACTACCTCATCCACGAAACCGTGCAGCACTACGCCGGCAACCCGTGGCTGATCCGCATCACCCACGACCTGCACCGCATCCTGAAGATGCACCGCGGCCGCCAGCTGCTGGCGCCGGGCCGCACCGCGCAGTCGCTGGCCGAACATCGCGAACTGATGGCCTGCTTCCGCCAGCGCGACGCGGAAGGCGCCGAGCGCACGATGGAACGGCACCTGCTCAGCCAGGGGCAGGCACTGGCCGCCTATGTCGCGTCGGGCGGCCTGCTGAACGTACCCGCGCCGCTGCCCACCGAGGGTGGCAGCTGACAGATCGGTAGTGCCGGCCGCTGGCCGGCTCCCCGCAGAATCCCCCCGGGTAGTGCCGGCCGCTGGCCGGCTCCTCACGATCCAACATGGTGCAGAGCCGGCCAGCGGCCGGCACTACCATGCACCGATATTCCGGGTGCTGCGCCATGCACCGACCAACGGTCGGTGCGTTCCAGGCGCCGATGTGCCGGGTGCTGCGCGATGCACCGACCAACGGTCGGTGCGTTCCAGGCGCCGATGTTCCATGTGCCCCGCAACGAAACGCGTCCACCCACCGCCATCACCGCGTGGGCCGCGTTTCGCGCAGGGTCCACATCACCGGCAGCACCAGCAGCGCGACCACGGCGATCATGGCGCCGGGTGCCGCCGCCCAGCCGGTGTGGCGCACCAGCAGCTCGGCCAGCAGCGGCGTGGCGCCGCCGAAGAACGCGGTGGCCATGGTGACTCCCAGCGCCAGGCCGCTGAGGCGGCCTTCGCCAGGGAACTGTTCCGCCGTGGCCGGCGCGGCCACCGCGCTCACGCCACCGGCCAGGC
>NZ_QAIW01000403.1:14940-16309 GCF_003061285.1 Stenotrophomonas sp. HMWF003
CCGGTGATAGCGCCAGGTGTCGCGGATCGGCGAGGTGGGCACGGTGCCGGCCGCCTGCTGCCGCTCGAACTCGGGCGATTCGTGCATGGTCGAGCGTGCCAGCAGGATCGCCCCGGCCAATGCCGCGCCCACGAAGAACGGAATGCGCCAGCCCCACCCGTCCAGCTGCGCGGTGCTCAACAACGCCACCGTCAACGCCGACAGCGCCACCGCCAGCAGTGCGCCGACCTCGCTGGCCGCCGATGCCAACGAGGTGACCAGGCCACGGCGGCGGGTGGGCGCGGTTTCCAGCAGGTAGGCCACCACGCCGGTGTACTCACCGCCCACCGAAAACGCCATCAGGCAACGCAGCAGCAACAGCAGCACCCCGGCACTGGCGCCGATGCTGTCGAAGGTGGGCAGCAGCGCGGTGGCCAGCATTGCCAGGGTCATCAGCAGCATCGAGGCCAGCAGCATGTAGCGCCGCCCGAAGCGGTCGCCCAGATGCCCGAAGCACAGCGCGCCCAACGGACGCATCAGGTAGGACACCGCGAACCCCGCCAGCGTGGCCAGCAGGGCGTTGTCGCCGCCGCCAAAAAACACCCGCGACAGCACCGTGGCCAGGTACAGGTACAAGGTGAAGTCGTACCACTCCACCACGGTCGACAACCCGGCCACGATCATCGAACGGGTGCGTGCCGGTGACGCCGACGGCGCGCTCACCGGCACCGCCCACGCACGGATGCGCTGCCGATACGACAGCGAAGCAGACTCAACGACATCGCGACTCCCACCTGCACTTGAATGCCGCCGAGCCTACGATATCCGCCCGTCGGGCAGGCTCACGCAGTCACCACATCGCGACCGCGCAGACCCCGCCGAACCGCCTCAGGCCGCCTGCGAGGCCGCCTCACGCGTGTAGCGCAGCAGCCGCCCACGCCCTGGCGCATCGCCTTCGTCGTCGAACAGGCCGTAGGCCTCGTCAACGGTATAGCCCTGCGCGGCCATGGCACGCGAGAACGATCCCACGTTGCCGCGCCCCGGATCGGTGAGCAGCAGTTCGGCCGTGGGCCGTGCGTGGCGCTCCATCATCCGGGCGATCTGCAGCGCGTGGCCGCGCTCGTACAGCACGTCGCTGCCGATGATCAGATCGAAACGACCGAGTGTCGTATCCGGCAGCTCCCACGGCAGATCGCGGTAGTGCAGCGCAGGCAGGTCATTGAGCCCGGCGTTGTAGGCCAGGAACGATTCGGCCAGCGGATGATGGTCGCTGGCCACCACATCGGCTCCACGATGGGCCAGCACCAGGCTGGCCAGCCCCAGTCCACAGCCCACTTCCAGCACGCGTTTGCCGGCCACGTCGAAGCTGTGCATGGTCTCGGCCAGCACC
>NZ_QAIW01000404.1:0-1903 GCF_003061285.1 Stenotrophomonas sp. HMWF003
GTTGCTGGCCCTGCCGGTCGCGCATGCCGCCACATCCCCCGATCCCACCCTGGCGCAGGCCCAGGCGGCGATGGATCGCCTGTTCGACGAGGCCATCGCCGATCGCCCGGCCAGCGACAGCAGCCGCCTGGTGGCCGAGGCCTTCCGCCCGCGCCTGCACGCCGTGTCCGGCTGCCTGCCGGTCACCGACGCCGACCCGCCCAGCGTGGACTGCATCGTCACCGCGGAGGACGGCGCGGACGCGGTGCACCGCCTGTTGCGCTTCAGCCAGGTCGACGGCACGTGGGCGCTGCTGTACACGCAGCAGCAGCGTCAGCGGCCGGCGCCGGTGCCGCCCACGGCACGCGTGCAGGTGCTGCTGCGCGAGGGCTTTGCTGCGCGGTTGGCACGCGAACAGGATGCGGGCACGCGTGCGGATCTGACCCTGGCCATGAACAATGCCGAGGTGCTGGACGTGCGCAACTGCGCGGTCGGCGACGACGCGCCGGTGATCGAATGCACGGTCAGCGCGAGTGCCGGCGGCGAGCGCGGCGAGCGCGGCGAGCAGACCGTGGCGTTTGCGTGGCGGGACGGACAGTGGGTCAACGCCCCGCAGCCGTAAGCGGCCGCCCCGGTCGAGCGCCGATGCGATGCATCGGCCGCCCGGCCGGTGGCCCCGGCCTCAGCGCTTCTCGAACACCGCGATGCTTTCCACGTGCGCGGTATGCGGGAACATGTCCATCGCACCGGCACTGACCAGGGTGAAGCCCTGTTCGTTGACCAGGTAGCCGGCATCGCGCGCCAGCGAACCCGGGTGGCAGCTCACGTAGACGATGCGCTTGAACTGCTTCAGCGGCAGCTGCTGCAATACTTCGATCGCGCCCGAACGCGGCGGGTCCAGCAGGAGCTTGTCGAAGCCCTGGCGCATCCACGGGGCGTTGCGCTGGTCCTGGGTGAGGTCGGCGGCATGGAACTGCGCGTTGGCCAGGCCGTTGCGCTCGGCGTTTTCCCGGGCCCGGGCGACCAGGCCTGCATCGCCTTCCACGCCCACCACGTCACGCACGGTACGCGCCAGCGGCAGGGTGAAGTTGCCCAGCCCGCAGAACAGGTCCAGCACGCGCTCGTCCGGACCGGCCTCCAGCAGCTCCAGCGCCAGCGCGATCATCTTCACGTTGAGCGAGGCATTGACCTGGATGAAGTCCAGCGGGCGGAAGGCCAGCTCCACATCCCACGGCGCCAGCTTGAACGACAGCGGCACCTCGGCCGGCCACAACGGCTGTACCGACTCCACGCCGCCGGGCTGCAGCGAGATCGCAAAGCCATGTTCCTGCCCGAAGGCGGTCCAGGCGGCGCGGTCGGCTTCGGTCAGCGGCTGCATGTGGCGGATGGTGAGCATGATCGCCTCGTCGCCGGCGATGAACTCGATCTGCGGGATGTCGCGCTTGCCGTCGAGGGTTTCGATGAACGCCGCCATCGCCCAGACCTTGCTGCCGATCTCCGGAATGACGGTCAGGCACTGGCTCAGGTCGGCCACGAAGCGCGGGTCCAGCTCACGGAAGCCGACCAGGGTCTTGTCCTTCTTTTCCACCCGGCGCACCGAGAAGCGGCCCTTGCGGCGGTAGCCCCAGCTGTCGCCCACCAGCGGCGGCAGCACCTTGCCGGGGGTGACATGGCCGATCCGGGTCAGATTGTCCGTAAGGACCCGTTGCTTGGCCACGATCTGCTGCGACTCTTCCAGGTGCTGCAACACGCACCCGGCGCAGACGCCGAAATGCGGGCAGCGCGGGGTGACCCGCTGCGGCGACGGCTGCAGCACCTCCAGGGTGCGCGCCTCGTCGAAATGGCGGTTGCGCGCGGTCGGCTCGGCGCTCACCACTTCGCCGGGCAGTGCGCCGGTGATGAAGGTGACCTTGCCGCCCTCGCC
>NZ_QAIW01000404.1:1937-2946 GCF_003061285.1 Stenotrophomonas sp. HMWF003
TCATGGCTGAGGTCGAGGATGTCGGTCTGGAAGGGGGTACGGTCGAGGCGGGAGCGGGATCGGGCCACGTGGCAACAGGCTGCGGGCAAAAAGGGTGCGTATTGTCGCAGATACGCGGGTCGGGCTGCCGATGGGCCCGTTGGAAACGCTTGCAGAGCGCGTTCTCATGTTTAATATGGGCATAGCTGACATGGAGGCAGCCCCAATGCAGATGACCCCTCGGGATCCAATGCCCCGATTCCTGCTCGTCGAGGACGACACCATCAGCCGCGGCTTTTTCAAGGCCGCGCTGGAAACCCTGCCGGCGCAGGTGGACACCGCCGATTCGCTGGCCACGGCCATGGACACCGGGCGCAGCGGCCAGCACGACCTGTGGCTGATCGACGTCAACCTGCCCGACGGCAATGGCACCCAGCTGCTGCATGCGCTGCGCCGTTCACGGCCGGACACGCCGGCGCTGGCGCACACCGCCGATGGCGATACCAGCATCCATGCGCGGCTGCGCGATGCCGGCTTCAGCGACACCCTGGTCAAACCGCTCACCGGCGAGCAGCTGCTCAAGGCCGTGCGGCGTGCGCTGGTCAACAGCCCGGGCACCGCCCCGCCGGCCGCTGGCGCAAGCGCGGACAGCGAGCGGGAAGACTGGGACGAAATCACCGCGCTGGCCGCCCTGAACGGGCAGCGCCACCATCTCATCGCCCTGCGCGAACTGTTCCTGGCCGAGCTGCCTGGCGTACGCGACGCGGTCGCCCAGGCCCTGCTGCAGCAGGACGTGCGTGCCCTGCAGGGCCAGCTGCACCGCCTGCAGGCCAGTTGCGGCTTCGTCGGCGCGGCGCGGCTGGCACGCGCGGTGCGGCAGCTGCACCAGGCACCGGATTCCAGCGGCGCGCATACGCAGTTCCGGGCGGCAGTGGACGCGTTGCTGCATTGAAGGCGTAACCGCCCCGTGGCGCCGGGCTCTGCCCGGCTGACGGGGCCCACGCACCGCGTCGTAGAGCCGGGCTCTGCC
>NZ_QAIW01000404.1:2979-3206 GCF_003061285.1 Stenotrophomonas sp. HMWF003
GGTCCACGCACCGCGTCGTAGAGCCGGGCTCTGCCCGGCTGGCGGGGCCCACGCACCGCGTCGTAGAGCCGGGCTCTGCCCGGCTGACGGGGTCCACGCACCGCGTCGTAGAGCCGGGCTCTGCCCGGCTGATGGTCCATTGGCGTGTCCGCGCACCAAGCAGCCGGGTAGAACCCGGCTCTACCGGCGTCTGGCCAGGTCTTCGAGCATTTCCCACGACTTCAGCC
>NZ_QAIW01000405.1:0-1230 GCF_003061285.1 Stenotrophomonas sp. HMWF003
CCCGACCCGCCCCTCGACAATAGGCCGGTGCCCATGGGAGGGCAGGAGCAGCCGAGCATGGCTCGGCTTTACCGGTGTTGTTCAGAGGGTGTCTTTTTCGCGTGTTGATCATTGCCGCGCCGCGCGCGGCCAGCGGACCAACGGTCCGCTCTACCGGGTGTGTTTCCGGATGGTTCCCCACAAACGCGTTCGCGGATCGTCTCCGATAACGCACACCGGCCGTGGTAGGTGCCGACCGTTGGTCGGCACGCTCTTCCTCTTTTCCCAAACGCGCCAACCTACTGTCGAGGGTCGGGGTGGGTGAGGTGGCGGGACCGTTGGGCGCCATGGATGGCGCTCACGAGCCTCCATGGATGGATTTACGGCGTGTCCCGCCACCTCACCCACCCCGGCCAACCCTCAGCAACCCGGCTTCAGCCGTTGCTTCACTCGCACGACACCTTCGGCGCCAACGCCGCCCGCCAGATCGCATACCCGTCCGGCGTCATGTGCAGCATGTCCTCGCGGAACAGCGCCGCGCGCGGCTGCCCATCGCTGCCCAGCATCGGCGTGTAGATGTCCGTGTAGCCCGTGTTCGGCAGCTTGGCCAGCGCCGCCTTGATCATCGCGTTGGCCTCGATGATCGCCGGCAGCAGGTTCGCGCGCGACGGGCTCGGCTTGATCGAGATGTACTCCACCGTCGTCTTCGGCAGATCACGGTGCACCCGCTGCACGAAGGCCAGCACATCGTCGCGCACCTGCACCGCGCTGCGGCCGCTGTTGAGGTCGTTGTCGCCGGCGTAGAAGAACACCTTGCACGGCGCGTAGGGCACCACCACCTGGCCGGCGTACCACGTACTGTCGCGCACTTCCGAGCCGCCGAAGCCACGGTTGAACACCGGCTGGCCCGGGAAATCGCCGGCCAGGGTGTCCCACATCCGGATCGAACTGCTGCCGATGAACTCGATGCCCCCGCGCGGCGGCGGGGTGGCGGCGTCGGCCTTGGCGAAATCGGCCATGTCCTGGGCCCAGGCCACGTTGGAGACCTGCGCCGGCACCTGCGGCGGCTTGGCCGGGGACAGGGCGAACGCGGGCAGGGCGGCGCCAAGCGCCAGGGCGAGCAACAGGGGGCGGGTGCAGCGGTGACGCATCGGCAGACTCCTCGGCATGGCGCCCCATCGAGCGCCCGGTTCGGTTGAAACCCCATCATAGAAGCTGGGGGCCGGCGCCGCTTTACCCGCCGTGGCGGGG
>NZ_QAIW01000406.1:0-701 GCF_003061285.1 Stenotrophomonas sp. HMWF003
GGCCGGGCCGCGGAGCGGGACTTGCAGCGTGTCCCGCACCCCCACCCGGGCCAGTCAGCCCGCAGCAGGCGATGCGCATGGTGCTTATTGCCGTTGCCTTCGCAGTCACTCAGTACCGATAAACAATAGCGGCGCCCAAGGGCGCCGTTGTTGGAATAGTACGGGACGGTGGCTCGGAGGCCGACGTCAAATACGGCGGTGCCGCCGGCTCAGGGGGTGATGTCGCGGTAGCCGGTCTTGTCCAGCACCGCCACCTGCTTGCCGCTGTCTTCATCGATGAAGCGCAAGGGGCGGGCGGGGGCCTCGGTGCTGCCGGTCAGGACATACGCTACGCAGGACGCCATCAGCACGCGGTGGGAGAATGGGGTGTACGCCCAGGTCGGGCTCGTGGTGACATCGCCGCCGTCCTTGCCGGCCTTCTTCAGGCTCAGCGCGGCCGAGGCCTGCAGGCTCTTGACCAGGTCGCCGCAGGTCGCCGCGACCTCCTCGGGCAGGACCACCGGCCCTTCCGTGGACGACGGGTCCATCACCACCGACGCGGTCGCGTCATATCCCCCCAGCAGCAAGGTCAGGGAGAGAATCGCGCGCTTGTACATGGGTCTTCCTTGAAGGGTGCGCCGCGGCGCAATCAAAAAGTGTAGCGCGCGTGGCGTGGCGTTGCGGCGGGCCGTCTACCCCGGCCACGGTGGAAAGCCGGACGC
>NZ_QAIW01000406.1:711-6148 GCF_003061285.1 Stenotrophomonas sp. HMWF003
GGCGCCGTTCTTCGGTTTCAGCGCGGTGGCCGATCAGAACTTGGCGTCGAACTCGGCGGCGTAGCCGGTGTTGACCAGCACCTTCTGCAGCACGTCGGTGTTCTTCACGTTGCCGGCCACGATCTGCTGGGTCTCCGGGCCGCGGCTGTCCATGCGGGCCGGGGTGGCGCCCTTGTAGTCACAGACCCGGCCACCGGCCTCGCGCACCAGCAGCACGCCGGCGGCGATGTCCCAGGCCTTCAGCCCGGCTTCGAAGTAGGCGTCGGCGCGGCCGCAGGCCACGTAGGCCAGATCCAGCGCGGCCGAACCGGTACGGCGCACGTCTTCGGCGTGCACCAGCAGCGCATCCACAGCCTTCAGCTGCGAACTGGCGCGCTGGCGCTCGCGCGGGGCGAAGCCGGTGTGGATCATCGCACCGCCCATGTCCTTGCGGTCGGCCACGCGGATGCGACGGTCGTTCAGCACCGCACCAGCGCCACGGCTGGCGGTGAACAGTTCATTGCGGAGCGGATCGAAGATCACCGCGTCGATCGGCTCGCCGTTCTCGACCAGCGCGATGGACACACAGTAGTGCGGGAAGCCGCGCAGGTAGTTGCTGGTGCCGTCCAGCGGGTCGATCACCCACATATAACGGTTCACACCCTGCACGCCACCTTCCTCGCCCATGATCCCGTACTCGGGATAGGCGCGCTTGAGTTCCTTGACGATGACCTTTTCCGCATCCGCATCGACTTCACTGGCATAGTCCATGCGCCCCTTCTGCACGACGTTCAACGCCTCCAGCTTGTTGATGTTGCGCAACAGGACGTTGCCGGCGAGGCGGGCGGCCTTGACCATGACGGTGACGGCGGGTTTCTGCATGGCGAAAAGCTCCCGGAAAGGCAGAGTGGGGGGTACTGGCGGGGGAAAAGAGCGGTCCCGGCGCAGAGGCCGGTCGCACAGTTTACCATCTGTGGCTGTCCTGCTCGCGTTTGGCCTGTTCATGTCCGTTGAAACCGCTCCTACCCGTATCCGATTCGTCCTGGTCGGCACCCAGCACCCCGGCAACATGGGCGCTGCGGCGCGCGCCATGAAGACCATGGGCCTGTCCCGGCTGGTCCTGGTGGCACCGGAAAAGCCGCTGGATGATGAAGCGTTCCGGCGCTCGGCCGGCGCCGAGGACGTGCTCGGCGATGCACCGGTCGTGGCCACCCTGGCCGAGGCCGTCGCCGACTGCACCCTGGTCCTGGGCTGCACCGCGCGTGCCCGCCGGGTCCAGCTGGAGGAGCTGCTGCCCGCCGTTGCCGCCCAGCGCGCCCTGGCCAAGGCCGCCGAACCGGCCGAAGTGGCCTTCGTGTTTGGCCGCGAGCGTACCGGCCTGACCAACGAGGAACTGCAGCTGTGCCACCTGGCCGTGCATATCCCGTCCAACCCCGACTTCAGCTCGTTGAACCTGGCCGCTGCCGTGCAGGTGCTGGCCTATGAAACGCGCATGGCCGTGCTCGGCGGCGTTGCCGGCGCCGCCCCGGCCGACCCCGAGTTCCGCGAGCAGCCGGCCAGTCATGCCCAGGTGGAAGGCATGTTCACCCAGCTTGGCCAGGCCCTCGACGACATCGACTTCCACAAGGGCCGTGCGCCGGAATCGGCCATGCGCAAACTGCGCCGCCTGTTCCTGCGTACGGGCTTGAGCGAACAGGAAGTCCGCCTGCTGCGCGGCATCCTGTCCGACGCACAGCGGATGGCACGGCTGGCCAACACCAAGCCCGAATGAGCTGACGCAGTTCTCACTTTTTCGGGTAGGCTGTTCGGATTCCTTGGGGGGAGTGATGGGAGTGCCGGGTCTGCGATGGCTGCTGCAGGGAGGTCTGCTGTGTCTGGCTATCGTGCTGATGGCCGGACCTGCGTCAGCGGCATCGGACAATGTGCTGGTGCTGGGCCGGATCAGCGACAACCCCAAGTCACACTATGCGCAGTTGCAGCCCCTCCTCGATTACGTGGTTCCGCGCATGCGCGACGTCGGCATCACCGAGGGCCGCATCCTGATGGCACCCGACGCCCAGCAGATGGCCAGCTACCTGCGCCGTGGCCGGGTGGACTGGGTCACCGAGACCTCCGGGACCGCGGTGGCGCTGGGCCTGCGTAGTGGCGCCCAGCCCCTGCTGCTGACCGAGCGCAGCGGCGTGCGTGACTACCACACCGTGTTTTTTGTACGCCGCGACAGCACCATTGCGACGCTGGCCGACCTCAAGGGGCACACCCTGGCGCTGCAGAACGTCGCCTCCACCAGCGCCTACCTGGTGCCGGTGATGACCCTGTTGCAGCAGGGCCTGACCCCGGAGATCCTGCTGTCGGCACGCGATGCGGCCGCCCCCGATACGGTGGGCTATGTGTTCGCACGCTCGGAGGGCAATATCGCCACCCTGGTCCACAAGGGCGTGGTGGACGCCGGGGCGGTCAGCAGCGTGGACTGGACCGATGGCCATCGCATTCCGGCCACCTTCCGGCGTGATTTCCGTGTCATCCATCGTACCGAGCCGTACCCGCGCGCGGTGGAAATGGTGCGCGCCGGCCTGGATGAACGGGTGCGCGACCGGTTGCAGGCGGTGCTGCTGGAGGCGGCATCGGATCCCAAGGCGCAGGATGCGCTGCAGACATTTTTTGGTACGTCCGGATTCCATCGGGTGGATGCGCAGATGCAGCACCGGTTGGATGAACTCAAACAAGGCTTGGCTCGCGTGCGGATGGAAGTGGAATGAGGCTGTTGGGTTCCGGAATGCAGGCACGCTTCGTGCTGGCGATGAGCGGTGCGATGCTGGTGGTGATCGCCATCGTCGCGGTGGTGCTTGGGCGCCAGGCGACCATGCAGGATGAGGTCCAGCACCTCAGTGGCAACGTCATCCATGACCTGTTCGACCGCAGCGTGCGCAGCCGCGGTGAAGCGCTGGCGCGCGAGCTGTCCGACGCGCTGGCCAATCCGCTGTACTACAACGACCTGGAGCAGGTCGGCGCACTGGTGCGCAACACCTCGCGGCAGCAGGTGGTGCGCTACGTGCTGGTGTTCGACGAGGACGGCAAGCTGATCCACGACGGCTCCGCCGAGGTGCTCGACTTCGGCCGGCCCATGAGCGACCCGCTGGCGCCCGGTGCGGTCGCCGCGCGGGCGCTGGTGGTGCAGCAGTCGCCCAAGGTGCTCGACAACGCGATGCCGATCATGATCGGCAACCAGCGCATCGGCGGGGTCCGGGTCGGCATGGCGCTGGATGACGTGCAGGCGATGGAGCAGCGCGCCAACCAGACCCTGGGCGAGCGCCTGCAGCAGGTGGGCAAGCGCCACCTGGGCTGGCTGCTGCTGATGCTGGGGCTGCTGGTCGGCATCGGCGTGGGCATGATCATCTATGTGCAGCGCACCCTGGTGGCCCCGATCCGCTGGCTGGCCGGGGCTGCGCGCCAGATCGAGGCGGGCGATTACCAGCTGACGCTGCATGAAAGCCCGCGCAAGGACGAGGTGGGCGAGCTGGTGCGTGCGTTCGGCCGGATGAGCGAGTCTATCGCCCGCCACGACCGCGAAGTGCGGCACATGGCCTACACCGATGCGCTGACCGGGCTGACCAACCGCCTGGCGTTCCGCGAGGCGCTGGACCACCGGCTGATGGCCGCGCGCGCCTCTGGCCACCGCCTGGCGCTGCTGTTCGCCGACATGGATGACTTCAAGCGGGTCAACGACACCCTGGGCCATGAAGCCGGCGACGAAGCGCTGCTGCAGTTCGCCCAGCGTATCAGCACCGCCGTGGCGCAGGCCGGGGGCGACGAGGCGCTGCTGGCCCGCTTTGGAGGCGATGAATTCGTGATCCTGCTGGGTGACGGCGATGTGGCCGCCCATGCCCGCCAACTGGCCGAGATCCTGGTCCGCGAACTGGGCAAGCCGCTGTTCGTGCAGGGCCGCGAGTTGTTCCTGGGCACGTCCATCGGCGTGACCCTGTTCCCCGACGATGCGGCCGATGCGACCACGCTGTTGAAGAATGGCGACATCGCGATGTACCAGGCCAAGGTGGCCGGCAAGAACTGCTACCGCTATTACAGCCGCGCGATGGACCATGCGGTGGAGCGCCGCGTGCACATGGAGCAGGAGCTGCGCGGCGCCTGGGAGCGCGGCGAACTGCGGCTGGTCTACCAGCCGATCTTCCGCACCCGCGACCGGCGCATGGTGGGGGTGGAAGTACTGCTGCGTTGGCAGCACCCCACGCTGGGCACGATCCCGCCGTCGGTGTTCATCGAAGTGGCCGAGCAGAGTGGCCTGATCGAGGTGATCGGCCCGAAGGTGCTGCGCGCGGCCTGCATGGAAGCGGTGCAATGGCCGCACGGCGTGGATGGGGACGGCCTGTTTGTCTCGGTCAACGTATCGCCGCGCCAGCTGCGGGGCGGCGAGCTGCCCAACCTGGTGGCCGAGTGCCTGCGCGACACCGGCCTGCCGGCCTCGCGGCTGCACCTGGAGCTGACCGAAACGGCGGTGATCGGCGATGAAATGCTGGCCGCGGCGCTGCTGGACAAGCTGCACCGCACCGGGGTGAAGGTGTGGCTGGATGACTTCGGCACCGGCTTCTCCGGCCTGAGCCACCTGCGCCAGGTGCCGGTGGACGGGGTCAAGATCGACAAGAGCTTCGTGGCCGACATGCAGCGCGACCCGGACGACCTGGCCCTGACCACGGCGATCATCGCCATGGCCCATGCGCTGGGCATCACCGTGGTGGCCGAGGGTATCGAACAGGAAGTGCAGTTCGACCTGCTCTGCCAGCGCGGCTGCGACCTGGGCCAGGGCTACTGGCTGAGCCACCCGGTCAGCGCCACCGATGTGGTGGAAATGATCGAGTCCGGCGTGTAGGGCGCAAGCCCGTAGAGCCGGGCTCTGCCCGGCTGCCCACCGGCAAGACCCCGTAGAGCCGGGCTCTGCCCGGCTGGATCTACATTGGCCGATCAGCCGGGCAGAGCCCGGCTCTACGTGCGTTGGCGGATCAGCCGGGCAGAGCCCGGCTCTACGTGGCGGCTACCGTTGGGGGGCGCTCGCCTTAAACCGGGCGCTTGCTGCCGTCGCCGGAAATCTCGCGGACCAGCTTGGGTACCAGGTAGCCCGACAGCTGCGTCGTCAGCTGCGCGTGCAGCGCCTTGGCGGTCTCGTCGCTGACCTCGAAGTGGGCCACGCCCTCCACCCGGTCCACCTGGTAGAGGTAGTACGGCAGCACGCCGGCGGCGAAGCTGCGTTCGCTCAGGTCCTGCAGGGCCTGCAGCGAATCGTTGACCCCGCGCAGCAGCACCGCCTGGTTGAGCAGGCTGGCCCCGGCGCCGCGCAGGCGGGCCATCGCCGCGTCCACGCTGGCGTCGAACTCATTGGCATGGTTGGCATGGATCACGAACGCCAGCGGCCAGGGCAGGCTGGCCAGCCACTGCACCAGGTCCTCGTCCA
>NZ_QAIW01000406.1:6158-8079 GCF_003061285.1 Stenotrophomonas sp. HMWF003
GGCAGGCGGCTGTGGATGCGCAGGCGGCGCAGATGCGGGATCTGCCGCAGCGCATCGGTCAGCTCGACCAGCTTGTGGGTGGCCAGGGACAGCGGGTCGCCGCCGGACAGGATCACCTCGTCGATGTCCGGGTCCTGGGCGATGGCATCCACCGCCTCGCGCCAGCCTTCCTTCGCCGCGTTCTCGGTGCCGTAGTCGAAATGGCGACGGAAGCAGTAGCGGCAATTGATCGCGCAGCTGCCGGTGGTCACCAGCAGGGCGCGGCCGCGGTACTTCTGGATGACCCCGGTGGCCTTCTTGGCCAGGCCGTCGCCGACCGCGTCCAGGCTGAAGCCCGGCACCACCTGCATTTCATCGCTGATCGGCAGCACCTGGCGCAGCAGCGGGTCGTGGCGGTCGCCGTGCCGCATGCGGGCGATGAAGCCCTGCGGCACGCGCACCGCGAACTGGCTGGCCGCTTCGGCCGATACGGGCAGGGCATCCGGGTCCAGGCCCAGCTGCTGCAGCAGCACCCGCGGGTCGCGTACCGCCTGGCGCCAGAGCTGTTGCCAGCGCACGGGGGTGGGCAGGGGCGTGGCGGAAAGCTGCATGGAATGGGGGCCTGCGGTTATCATGTCGGTCAGAAAAACGAGTCACCCCACCGGTGCCGGTGGGTTTTCCATTCTATCCGGCTCGCCGCGCCTGCGCGGCGTTTGCCCATTCAGGAGTTTCAGCATGGCCACTGTGGGCATGAACGATGTCAAGAACGGGATGAAGATCCTGGTCAACAATGAACCGGCGGTCATCACCGAGACCGAATACGTCAAGCCGGGCAAGGGCCAGGCCTTCACCCGCATGAAGTACCGCTTCATCAAGTCGGGCCGCGTGGTCGAAATGACCATGAAGGCGACCGACGACGTGGAGAAGGCGGACGTGGTCGATACCAACATGGACTTCATGTACAGCGACGGCGAGTACTGGCACTTCATGGACCCGGAATCCTTCGAGCAGGTCCAGGCCGTCAAGTCCGGCATGGGCGGCGCCGAAAAGTGGCTGAAGGGCGAAGAGTCCTGCATCGTCACCCTGTGGAACGGCGAGCCGATCTTCGTCCAGCCGCCGAACTTCGTCGAACTGAAGATCGTCGAAACCGATCCGGGCGTCCGGGGTGACACCTCCGGCGGCGGCGGCAAGCCGGCCACCCTGGAAACCGGCGCCGTGGTCCGCGTGCCGCTGTTCGTCAACCAGGATGAAATCATCAAGGTCGACACCCGTTCGGGCGAATACTCCGCACGCGCAGGCAAGTAATCCGACCAAAGGTCGGATTACGGTAGAGCCGACCGTTGGTCGGCTGCGGCATCGGCCAACCACCGCACCGGTAGAGCCGACCGTTGGTCGGCTGCAGCATCGGCCGACCACCATACCGGTAGAGCCGACCGTTGGTCGGCTGCAGCATCGGCCGACCACCATACCGGTAGAGCCGACCGTTGGTCGGCTGCCGTATCGGCCAGCACCGCACCCGGTACAGCCGACCAACGGTCGGCTGTACCTCCAGAGCGTCCCGGTCGCCCACACCTTCGGGTCGTCCGCCCAGACAAGTGAGCACGCATGACCGACACCGCACGCATTCCCGAAACCTGTGACCTGCTGATCGAAGCCGGCTACGTGGTCCCGATCGAACCCCATGCGGTGGTGCTGGAAGACCATGCCGTGGCGGTGCGCGGCAGCGAGATCATCGCGATCCTGCCGCGGGCCGAGGCGCGTGAGCGTTTTGCGCCTAAGCAGACCGTCTCGCGCCCCGATGCGGCGCTGATGCCGGGCCTGGTCAACGCGCACACCCACAACCCGATGACCCTGCTACGGGGCGTCGCCGACGACCTGCCGTTGATGGTCTGGTTGCAGCAGCACATCTGGCCGGTGGAAGCGGCGGTGATCGGCCCGGAAT
>NZ_QAIW01000406.1:8089-13818 GCF_003061285.1 Stenotrophomonas sp. HMWF003
GCGCCAACGAAAACTACTTCTTCTCCGACGTCCAGGCCGCCGTCTACAAGCAGCACGGCTTCCGTGCGCTGGTCGGCGCGGTGATCATCGATTTCCCGACCGCCTGGGCCAAGACCGACGACGAGTACTTCGCCAAGGCCGGCGAGCTGCACGACCAGTGGCGCAACGACCCGCTGATCGGCACCTCGTTCGCGCCGCACGCGCCGTACACCGTCAACGATGCCAATTTCGAACGCGTGCGCATGCTGTCCGACCAGCTGGACATGCAGGTGCATCTGCACACGCATGAAACCGCGCAGGAAATCACCGACTCGATCAAGCTGCACGGCCAGCGCCCGCTGGCGCGGCTGGATCGCCTGGGCCTGGTCAACGACCGCCTGATCGCGGTGCACATGACCCAGCTGACCGAAGCGGAAATCCACCTGTGCGCCGAGCGCGGCGTCAGCGTGGTGCATTGCCCCGAATCCAACCTCAAGCTGGCCTCCGGCTTCTGCCCGGCGTGCGCGCTGCAGCGTGCGGGCGTGAACCTGGCCATCGGTACCGACGGCTGTGCCAGCAACAACGACCTGGACATGTTCAGCGAAAACCGCACCGCGGCGATCCTGGCCAAGGCCGTGGCCAACGATGCCACCGCGCTCGACGCGGCCACCACGCTGCGCGCGGCCACCCTGGGCGGCGCACGCGCGCTGGGCTTCGGCGACCGCATCGGCTCGATCGAAGTGGGCAAGCAGGCCGATCTGGTCTGCGTGGACCTGTCCGCGCTGGAAACCCAACCGCTGCACCATGTGCTCTCGCAGCTTGTCTACGCCGCCGGCCGCCACCAGGTCAGCGATGTCTGGATTGCCGGCCAGCCCAAACTGGTGCAGCGCGAACTGGTCGGCATGGACACCGCGGCGATCGTCGCCAACGCGCGCCAGTGGCGCGAGCGCATCCGACACATCCGTGCTTGACGCACCAAGGACCCCCATGAACACCCCCCACGCGTCCACCAATTTCGACCAGGCCGAACTGGACAAGTTCGCCGCCCTCGCCAACCGCTGGTGGGACGTCGACGGCCCGCAGAAGCCGCTGCATGCCCTGAACCCGGTCCGCCTGCAGTACGTTGCCCGGCGCGTGCCCCTGCGCGGCGCCCGCGTGCTGGATATCGGTTGTGGTGGCGGCCTGCTCAGCGAAGCGCTGGCCAAGGAAGGCGCCGAGGTCACCGCGATCGACCTGGCGCCGGAACTGGTCAAGGTGGCGCGCCTGCACAGCCTGGAGTCGGGCGTGACGGTGGATTGCCGCGTGCAGGCCGCCGAGGACCTGGCCGCCGAACAGCCGGGCAGTTTCGACGTGGTCACCTGCATGGAAATGCTGGAGCACGTGCCGGACCCGGGCGCGATCATCGCCGCCTGCCACCGACTGCTGAAGCCGGGCGGCCAGCTGTTCCTGTCCACCGTCAACCGCACCCCGGCCGCCTTCGCGGTGGCCATCGTCGGTGCCGAGTACGTGGCGCGGCTGCTGCCCAAGGGCACCCATCACTACCAGGACTTCATCAAGCCGGCCGAGCTGGGCAAGTGGCTGCGCGAAGCCGACCTGGGCCTGCGCGATGTCAGCGGCATGGCCTACGAGCCGTGGCGCAACCGCGCGCGGCTGAGCAGCCGCACCGACATCAACTACCTGGCCCATGCGGTCAAGCCGGACGATGCCGCAGGTGTCTGAGTCCGGTTTTCCGCACGCGGTTCTGTTCGACCTGGACGGCACGCTGCTGGACAGCGCGCCGGACATGCTGGCCACCGCCAACGCGATGCTGGCCGCGCGCGACCGCGCCCCGATCCGCCTGGACGCGTTGCGCCCGGTGGTGTCCAAGGGCTCGCGCGCGATGGTGTCGGTGGCCTTCCCGGAGCTGGGCCAGGTCGAGCGCGATGCGCTGGTGCCCGAGTTCCTGCAGCGTTATGAAGCCCTGATCGGCCAGCACGCGGTGCTGTTCGACGGCGTGGCCGGCATGCTTGATGCGCTGGATGCCGCGGGCTGTGCCTGGGGCATCGTCACCAACAAGCCCGAATACCTGGCGCGGTTGATCGTGCCGCAGCTGGGGTGGGACACGCGCTGCAACGTGCTGATCGGCGGCGACACCCTGGCCCAGCGCAAGCCGCACCCGCTGCCGCTGCTGGCCGCTGCCGAACGCATGAACGTCGATCCGGCCACCTGCATCTACGTGGGCGATGACGAGCGCGACATCGTGGCCGCCAACGCCGCGGGCATGGCCTCGGTCGCTGCCCTCTGGGGCTACCGGCTGGACGCCGACGACCCGCTGGCCTGGGGCGCCGAGCGCATGATCGAGCACCCCGCGCAGCTGCAGCGCGCCGACGCCTGGCCACCCGCACGCGGTTGACCCGGCAGGTACCCACCGTTGGCGGGTACGCACCACACCCCAGGCACGCAACGGCACTGAGCCGCTGCGCACCCCCGGTAGGTACCCAGCGTTGATGGGTGCCGCCCCTTTGCAAGGAACACCCCGTGACAACTTCCAGTGCCCTCGACAGTTTCCTGGACAAGTGGCGCACCCGCTGGCCGGAATGGTCGGTGGCCGAACCGTTTGTGCCCGAGGCGCAGCGCACTCTGGTGGTGGCGTGGTTCACGCTGCTGCAGGAGTTCGACGACATCCTCAACACCAGTGGCGACCCGATGCCGGCCGACGCCAAGCTGGCGTGGTGGGGCGAGGAACTGCGCAGCTGGGCCGGGCAGCGCTCGCGCCACCCGTTGGGCCGCCTGCTGGAGCCGGTGCGCGCGCCGTGGAGCGCGCTGGCCGATGCGCTGCCGGACCTGATCGAAGCCCGCGCGGCCGCGCCGGACCCGGCGCAGGCATTCAAGGTGCTGCAGCCGTACGCGGCCGCGGTGGCCGCGGTGGAAGCGGTGATGTTTGATACGCCGGCGCGCGGCGATGTGGCCACCCCGGTGCTGGTGCAGACGCTGGCCCAGCGGCTGAATGCTGCGGGTGTCGCGGCCGTGCCGCGATCGCTGCTGGCCGCCGGCGATGGCGATGCCGCGCAACGCTGGGCGCAGCAGCTGCTGGCGCGGTGGCCGGCCCGCGTGCCCGGCCCGCGCGCACGGCGCATGTACGCCTCGCTGGCGCGCACGCGCCTGCAGGCCAGTGCGCAGGGCCGCGAACTGAAGGTCACGCCGATGCGCACGCTGCTGCGCACGTGGTGGGCCGGCCGCGGCTGATCGGGCGACCCGTAGCGCCGGGCTCTGCCCGGCAGCTGTTCGCGCGATGCATGGATGGTGGGAGCCGGCCAGCGGCCGGCATTACCGGTGATCAAGCGCGCATCGACCCACGGTCGATGCGCGCCGGTTGGTCGGCGCGCCGACCCGTAGCGCCGGGCTCTGCCCGGCTGCCGTTCGCGCGATGCACGGATGGCGGGGAGCCGGTCAGCGGCCGGCACTACCGGAGATCGCGCACGCATCGACCCACGGTCGATGCGCGCCGGTTGGTCGGCACGCCGACCCGTAGCGCCGGGCTCTGCCCGGCTGCTGTTCGCGCGATGCATGGATGGCGGGGAGCCGGCCAGCGGCCGGCATTACCGGTGATCAAGCGCGCATCGACCCACGGTCGATGCGCGCCGGTTGGTCGGCACGCCGACCCGTAGCGCCGGGCTCTGCCCGGCTGCCGTTCGCGCGATGCACGGATGGCGGGGAGCCGGCCAGCGGCCGGCACTACCGGTGGTCGAGCACGCATCGACCCACGGTCGATGCGTGCCGGTCATTTACCGCGCTCGAGCACCAGCAGTGGGTCGATGCGGGTGTCGAACCAGTTCATGCCCCAATGCAGGTGCGGGCCGGTGGCACGGCCGGTGGCCCCGACCGCGGCAATCACCTGGCCCTGCTCGACGCGGTCGCCCACCTTCACGTCGATCCGCGACAGGTGCAGGAAGTTCGAGCTGATCCCGAAGCCGTGGTCCAGCAGCAAGGTGCCGCCGGTGAGGTACAGGTCCGGCCCGGCGAAGGTGACCACGCCGGCAGCGGGGGCCTTGACCGGCGTGCCGGTGGGGACGGCGATGTCCATGCCCGAATGGCCCGCACCGGGCTGGCCGTTGTATACCCGGGCATTGCCGAAGCGGCCGCTGATACGCCCCTGCACCGGCCAGATGAAGGGCTTGGCGAAGTCGGCGCGGTCGTCGTCGCGCGCGCGTGCCGCCGTCACCTGGGCCTGCTCGCGCTTGATCCGCTCGGCAATCGCCGGGGGCGGGTTGACGGTCTTGGGCGGCACGCCGTTGACGCGTTCGGTCGGCCAGTCGCGCGGGGTCACCGCGATGCTCACCGTCTCACTGCCGCCGTCGGGACGATGCACCTGGACCTGCAGCGGTCCCTTCTCATCGCGGCCGATGCCGAACACCACGCTGCCATAGCCGCTCACCCGCAGCGTGCGGCCGGCGTACTGCACCACGCTGCCCGCCGGCACCTTGCCGATCACCATGGCGCCCTGCGAGGCGCTGGCCGGAAACACCACCCGGCTGTCGGCCTGCGCCACGGCGGAGGAGGGTAGCAATGCGGCCACGCCCACAACACCCGCCGCGAGCAGGCCCAGGCCCAACAGACGTGCCCGCATCAGCGGTCGAAGCTCATGCGCTGGCCGTTCGGCGCGCCCACCAGCTTCTCGCCATCCCACGCCAGCTCGCCGTTGACCCACGTCGAGGCAATGCGCGAACGGAAGGTCATGCCCTCGAACGGCGACCAGCCGCACTTGGACAGCACGTCCTCGCGCTTCACGGTGAACGGCACGTCCTCCACCAGCACCAGGTCGGCGAAATAGCCTTCGCGCAGGTAGCCGCGCTGGCTCACATCGAACAGCTGCGCCGGGGCATGGGCGAACTTCTGCACCACCTGGGTGATCTCCAGCTTGCCTTCGTGCACCAGCTCCAGCGCGGCCACCAGCGCGTACTGCACCAGCGGCAGGCCCGACGGCGCCTGCGGGTAGGGCTTCTGCTTTTCTTCCCAGGTGTGCGGGGCGTGATCGGTGGCCAGCACGTCGATCACGTCCTCGGCCACGGCGCGGGTGAGCGCTTCGCGGTCGCTGGCTTCCTTGATCGCCGGGTTGCATTTGATCAGGTTGCCCAGCCGCGCGTAATCGCTGCGGTCAAAGCGCAGGAAGTGGATGCAGGTTTCGGCGGTGATCTGCTTGCGGCTGCCATCGGCACGGATCAGCGGGCCGCGCTCGAACAGCTTGAGCTCGTCGGCGGTGGAGATGTGCAGCACGTGCAGGCGGGTGCCGTGCTTCTTCGCCAGCGACACCGCCAGCTCGGAGGACTTCAGGCAGGCCTCGCGCGAGCGGATGTCCGGGTGCTGTTCGGCGCTGAGCGCATCGCCGTACTTCTCGGCGTACTCCTTGGCCTTGGCGTCGATCATCGGGGTGTCTTCGCAATGCGTGATGATCGGGGTGGGCGCGTCGCGGAAGATCGCGTCCAGGGTCTCCGGGTTGTCCACCAGCATGTTGCCGGTGGAGGCGCCCATGAACACCTTGATGCCCGGCGCGGTCTTGGGGTCCAGCGACTGGATGTGTTCCAGGTTGTCGTTGCTGGCACCCATGTAGAAGCCGTAGTTGGCGCGCGCGCGGCCGGCGGCGGCGTCGTATTTGGCCTGCAGGATCTCGGCGTTGAGCGTGGGTGGGTTGGTGTTGGGCATGTCCATGAAGCTGGTCAGCCCGCCGGCCACGGCCGCGGCGGACTCGGTGGCGATGTCGCCCTTGTGGGTCA
>NZ_QAIW01000407.1:0-1630 GCF_003061285.1 Stenotrophomonas sp. HMWF003
CCCCAACACCCGCCGCCCGCGCCATGCCCCCACCGATGCCGATGAGTGCCCCCAGCGCCCGCAGCGCCGCGCCGGCGCCGGCTCACACCCGACCAGGCAGCTGGCAGGAACTGCAGGCACAGGCGCGCAATCCGGCGTCCAGCCCGCGCGAGAACCGCCGGGCCAGCGAACGCACCTCGCGCTGGCTGCGCCTGCGTTGCGGCGCCCAAGCCTATGCACTGGAACTGCTCAAGGTGCAGGAAGTCGTGCTGCCGGTGCCGCTGCTGCCGTTGCGCGGTACCGCCGACGCCATGCTGGGCATCATGAACCTGCGCGGCCAGGTGGTACCGGTGATGGACCTGGGCATCCATCTGGGTGCCGGTCCGGCCCAGGAAGACGCCAACACCCGCATCGTGGTGCTCGAGGAAGACGGCGAGACGATGGGCCTGCGCGTGTCGGCCGTGGAAGACGTGGCCAACCTCACCGACTCGCAGATCGAGCCGCCCGATACCGCCCGCATCTGCCAGATTTCCAACGACCTGTTCCGTGGCGTGGCCAGGATCAGCGCCCAGCCGATGATCCTGCTGGATGCCACCCAGCTGTTGAACTGACCGGCACCCCCACGCGGTAGAGCCACCCCATGGGTGGCTGCCGTCCTGTTCGACGTCGTGACGGAATGACGACGGGTGTGCGTCATGCCGTGCGGCGCAGCCACCCATGGGGTGGCTCTACCCCCTCCCGCGGGCGGGGCGGCCGACAGAATGATGAAGATCGCCCGCGCCTCCCCTAAAGCTTTTTGGGCGCAGGCCGTTATCTCTCTCGGAACCGTTTGTCCGGAGCAAACATGAGCACTGTTGCCCTGGGTGGTGATCTCGGAATCGAGACCAGCACCGAGCTGAAAACCCGCCTGGCCCCGTTGGTGGACCAGGCCGGCGAACTGACGCTGGATGCCAGCCAGGTGAGCCGTATCCATACCGCAGCAATGCAGGTCCTGTGCGCATTCGTCGACGCCCGCCGCCAGGCAGGCCACCCGACCGGATTCGACGGTTGCACTGCCACCTTCCGTGATGCCGCGCGACTGCTCGGCCTCACCCAGGCCCTCGGCCTGGACGCAACCCATGACAACCTGAAATCTGTGGAGAACGCTGCATGAGCGCACGAATCTTGGTGGTGGACGACTCGGCGTCGATGCGCCAGATGGTCTCTTTCGCCCTCACCTCGGCCGGCTTCTCGGTCGAAGAGGCCGAAGATGGTGCCGTCGCACTGGGCCGGGCCAAGGGCCAGCGGTTCAACGCGGTGGTGACCGACGTCAACATGCCCAACATGGACGGCATCTCGCTCATCCGCGAGCTGCGCCAGCTGCCCGACTACAAGTTCACCCCTATGTTGATGCTGACCACCGAATCGGCCGCCGACAAGAAGTCCGAAGGCAAGGCCGCCGGTGCCACCGGCTGGCTGGTCAAGCCGTTCAATCCCGAACAGCTGGTCGCCACCGTGCAGAAAGTGCTGGGCTGATCCCGGCACACCCCACCGCACCACCCTCCCTCCCTTCGCAACCGGACCCCACGCACCATGAGCATGGATCTGCAACGTTTCCACGCCACGTTCTTTGAAGAAAGCCGCGAGGGGCTGGATGCAATGGAGGCTGGCC
>NZ_QAIW01000408.1:0-1281 GCF_003061285.1 Stenotrophomonas sp. HMWF003
GGGCTGCGGCCGCAGCCCCGGCCGCAGCCCCGGCCCAGCCCGCGCCTCCGGAAGACGACGAAGTGCGGGTCCGGATCCAACCGGCGAAGTAACCGGCCATGCCGGGCGCTGCCCGGCCCGATCCCATAACGCCGGGCTCTGCCCGGCTCGCGCCCCGATCCCGTAGAGCCGGGCTCTGCCCGGCTGCCGGCCCCGATCCCATAACGCCGGGCTCTGCCCGGCTGCCGGCCCCGATCCCGTAGAGCCGGGCTCTGCCCGGCTATCCGGCTACCCGGCTGCTCCTGCGGCCAGATCCATGCAGAGCCGGCCAGCGGCCGGCACTACCGGGTCACAGGCAGCCGGCGGGCCCCACCCGGTCACAGGCAACCGGTCGGCCCCCACCCGGTCACATTCTTTCGCGGCCCTCGTCATACTCGGATCACCTCCGGAAACGACGCCATGACGCCCCAGCTGACTGCCACCCTGGAACGCGAACTGCCCGCGGCTGCCTCTGGTTGCACCCAGTCCTACGGGCGCATCGTGCTGGCCTGCCAGAACACCGTCACTGCGATCGCCCTGGCGATCACCCGCGACGTGCAAGCCAGCGAGGACATCGCGCAGGAGGCCTTCATCAAGGCCTGGCAGCAGCTCAACCAGCTCAGCAATCCGTCCAGCTTCCTGCCGTGGCTGCGCCAGATCACCCGCAACCTGGCCCGCGACTGGCTGCGCGCCAACCGCGGCCGCCCGCTGTCCGGCGAAGCGGCCGAGATCGCGATCAGCATGGCCGCCGATCCCGGCCCGACCGCACCCGAGCGGCTGCAGCGGGTGGAAGAGGAACTGGCGGCCGAAGAGATCATTTCGGCCCTGCCCGAAGACGCCCGCGAAACCCTGCTGCTGTACTACCGCGAGGGCCAGCGCTCGCAGCAGGTGGCCGACCTGCTCGGGCTCAGCGATGCCGCCGTGCGCAAGCGCCTGTCGCGCGCCCGCGCCAGCGTGCGTGAGGAAATGCTGCGCCGTTTCGGCGATTTCGCGCGCAGCAGCGCCCCCAGCGCCGCGTTCGCCACCACCATTGCCTCGGTGCTGATGGTCGCCGCCCCCGGCACCGCCAGTGCCGCGATCCTGCTCGGCACCGGGCTGGGCACCAGCAAGCTCGGCCTGGGCGGGGCCACGGTCTCGGGCGGCACGGCGTTGGGCTCGCTCAGCGCGGCGCTCAGCCAGAACGCGACCCCGGACCAGATGCTGAGCCTGGGCGCGGTCATCGGCGGCTTGGTCGGCGGCATGCTGGGCAGCTATCTCGGCGGG
>NZ_QAIW01000408.1:1293-3873 GCF_003061285.1 Stenotrophomonas sp. HMWF003
GTGCTGAGCAGCGTCACCGCGATGGTGATGTGCGTGTCGGTGCTGATGCTGAGCGTGCTGCAAGCGCCGGTCTGGATGCTGTTGTCGGCGATGGCGCTTGGCATGGCCGCGGTCAACTACCAGTGCCTGTTCCCGCTGCAGAAGGTGATGGCGCCGATGCTGGCACGCGATGCGGCGCGCCATGGCCGCAGCGGGCCAAGCTGGACCTTCCAGCTGATGTACGGCCGTTGGGCGGTGGTGCTGGTCACCCTGGGCGTGGCCGCGCTGGTGCTGTACAGCCTGGTGCGCACCGGGCGGCTCTGAACGACACGGGCGCGGGTCGATGACCGGCGCCCGTGGGTAGTACGCCGCGGGCTTACTTTGCTGCCGGTGCCTTCGGCGGCATCGGCGGCTTGCCATCGCGGTGGCCGCCACGCGGGCCACCGACCGGCCCCTTGGCCGCATCGAACTCGGCCTTGCTCAGCTGGCCGTCCTTGTTGGTGTCGGCCGCGGCGAACCACGCATCGCGGTGCTGCTTGCGGCCCAGCTCGCGGTCGGCCTTGTCCAGGTAGCCGTCCTTGTTGACGTCCATCTGGTCGAAGCGCGCGGCCAGGCGCGGGTCGGCCTTGGCTTCCTCGCGGCTGATGCGGCCGTCCTTGTTGGTATCCAGTTTGGCCATCATCTCGCCACGGCCACCCGGGCCGCGACCATGGCGTGCGCCGTGCCAACGCGGCAGTTCGTCGCGCGAGAGCTTGCCGTCCTTGTTCTTGTCCAGCGTGTCGAACTGCGCGGCCAGGCGCGGGGCCTTGGCGGCTTCGGCACGGTCGATGACGCCATCGCCATTGGTGTCCAGCTTGGCGCGGGGCGGTGCGCCGGCCGGGGGCGGCACGTCGGCGGCCATGGCCAGGCCGGCGGCGCCGGTGGACAGCAGCAGGGCCAGCAGCAGAAGGGGTTTGCGATTGCGCATGGGTCACTCCGGTAGGGGAAATCGGCGTGCGGTGCATCGGCACCCACGCCTACAACAACGCGTGGCTGCCGGCGGCGTTGACAGCCGGGCCGGCCATGTTCATCTGGCGGACAGTCGCGCCCGCTGCGACGCCCCGGCGCTATGCTGTGGGCATGGCAATTCATGGCGACCGCGACGACGAGCTGCGACTGTTCCAGACCGGTGACCACCCCTGTGGTTACTGGCCGGAACGGGCCGCGCGCGACCTGGTACTGGACCCGCAGGACACGCGGCTGGGCACGCTGTACCCGATGGCGTTGAGCTGGGGTTTCCGGCGCTCGGGCGACCTGGTGTACCGGCCGCATTGCGCCAACTGCCACGCCTGCGTGTCGGTGCGCATTCCGGTGGCACGCTTCGCCCCGGACCGCAGCCAGCGCCGCTGCCTGGCCCGCAACGCGGATCTTGAAGTGCGGATCGTGGCGGCCGAGCAGACCGAAGAGCAGTTCGCGCTCTACCACCGCTACCTCACCCACCGCCACGCGCAGGGCGGCATGGACGGGCACGGCCCGCACGAATTCGACCAGTTCCTGATCGGGCAGTGGGCGCAGGGCCGCTTCATGGAACTGCGCGCGCCCGGCCAGGCCGGCAGGCGCGGCGAGCTGCTCGGAGTCGCGGTCACCGATGTCACCCCGCAGGGGCTGTCGGCGGTGTATACCTTCTTCGACCCCGAGCACGCCCACCGCAGCCTGGGCACGTTCGCGATCCTGCAGCAGATTGCCTGGGCCCGGCGCGAGCAGCTGCCGCACCTGTACCTGGGCTACTGGATCCGCGACCACCGCAAGATGGATTACAAGCGCCGGTTCCGTCCACTGGAGGCCTACGACGGGCGCCGCTGGCACGAATTCGACGACGCCCGGGAAGGGCGCTGACTGACCCAGCAATGCAATGCGCGCCAGTGCAGAATAGGCGCATGAAAGCCCATCCCCTGATCCTTGCCCTGGCCCTGCTGTGCAGCGCCTGCGCCCAGACCCCCGCCAAGACCGCCATGCAGGAAGCTGCCCCCGCGCCGCTGCGGATCGCCACTTACAACACCTCGCTGTACAGCGACGAGACCGGCGGGCTGATCGCCGAGCTGGAAGGCGACAGCGAACACGCCCGCAAGATCGCCGCGGTGCTGCAGCAGGTCCGCCCGGACCTGGTGCTGCTCAACGAGTTCGACTACGACGACGCGCACCGCGCCGCCGACCTGTTCCAGCAGCGCTACCTGGAAACCGCCCAACCCGGCGGCGGCAAACCGCTGCACTACGCCTACCGTTACCTGGCCCCGGTCAACACCGGCGTGCAGAGCGGGCTGGACCTGGACAACAACGGCCAGATCGGCGGCGACGGCCGCGCGCGCGGCAACGATGCGTGGGGCTACGGCCTGCACCCGGGCCAGTACGGCATGCTGGTGCTGTCGCGCTATCCCATCGACGAAGCCAAGGTGCGCAGCTTCCAGCTGCTGAAATGGAGCACCCTGCCCGGCGCGCTGCGCCCGATCGACCCGCGCACCGGAAAGTCCTTCTACAACGACCACGTCTGGTCGCAGCTGCGGCTGTCGTCCAAGTCGCATTGGGACGTACCGGTGACCACGCCCAACGGCGTGGTGCATGCGC
>NZ_QAIW01000042.1:0-3808 GCF_003061285.1 Stenotrophomonas sp. HMWF003
GCCCAGGAAGCCCAGCGCGACCGTGCCGCTGAGCCGGAACACATCATTGAAGGCGCGCACGTTGGCTTCGCGGCGGGCGGTCAACGCCAGCTGCGCCATGCCCTGCGCGCTGCGCTGCACCGGGTCGGTGATCACCCCGGCATAGAGCTGCTGTTGTTGTTTCAGGCGCTGCGCGACCACGCCATCGGCCGGGTCGAGCTGGCTGACCAGTGCCGTGGAATACAGCTGCTCGCGGTGCAGCTGATAGGTGCCCAGCACCGCCGAACCGGCCAGCCCACCCAGGGTCTGGGTGATCGACAGGGTGACCAGGAAGGTGATCATGTGGTCCACGCCCTGCTTCAATGCCTGGGTGATGCCGAGCATGATCAACGGCCCCATGAACATGCCGGCGCCGACCGACGCCAG
Organism: Stenotrophomonas sp. HMWF003; assembly: GCF_003061285.1. Lineage (NCBI taxonomy): Bacteria > Pseudomonadati > Pseudomonadota > Gammaproteobacteria > Lysobacterales > Lysobacteraceae > Stenotrophomonas > Stenotrophomonas sp. HMWF003. Next base: position 406 of record NZ_QAIW01000042.1, read on the forward strand.
GAACTGGCTGGCGAAGAAATCGTGCGGGCGGTCCAGGCTGGTGCGGCTCTGGTCGAGCAGGGCGGCGCTGCCCAGAAGCAGAATGGCCATCAGCAGCTGGGCGATGATGCGCTTGGGGCCGAAGGTGAGCGAGGCCGCCGCGATGCCGGTGATCACGCCAGCCAGGATCACCCCGAACAGCGGGCGCATCTGGTCCGGCCCCATGCCCAGCTGGCGCATCAACCCGACCACGCCATACGACTGTTCGGTGGTGAGGAAGCGGATCAGGAACGCGCCGACGATGAAGTGCAGCACCGGCAGGCTGGCCAGCCACCGCGTCTGCAGCAGCGGGTTGCGCCGGTAGTGTTCGAGAATGAAGCCGGCGGTGGCCAGCGTGATGGAGGCCACCAGCGCCCAGCCCAGCCACGGCGTATCCAGCCACCAGCGCACGTAGCCCTGGGCCAGTACCACCACCAGCAGGCCCACTGCCGGGGCGAGCAGGGCGAAGGTGAGGAAGTCCAACGGCTCGAACGCCTTGATCTGCACGCCCGGCGGCAGCTTCAGCACCACCACCGCCGCGAACGCGCACAGGGCCAGCCCGGCCTCGAACAGGTACAGGGTGTGCCACTGGCCGGTGTCCACCAGCCCGGGCGACACCAGCCAGGCGATCGGCACGGCCAGCTGCGAGATGCCCACCCCGATCACCAGCAGGTTGCCGGTGTATTTGCGCGGCAGCGACTGCAGCATGTACAGCGTGCCCAGGGTGCTGCAGGCGGCGCCGGCAAAGCCGCTGGCCGCGCGGGTCAGCACGGTGGTTTCGTAGCTGCCCACGAACAGGTGCAGCACCGCCAGCGCGGCATACAGGCCCAGGCCGATTTCGGCGAACAGGCGGATGCCGTACTGCTGGCGGAACTTGAAGGCGAGCAGGTTGGCGGTGACATTGACCATCGCATAGGCGGCCACCAGCCAGCTGCCCTGCGCCGGGGTCAGGCCGAGCTGGCCCTGCATGAAGGGCAGGTTGGCGGTGACCAGCGCATTGCCCAGGCCACCGGTGATACCCACCAGCAGTGCGACGGCGGCATACGCCACGCGCCGGTGCCAGGGATGCCACGGCATCGACGCCGAGCCGGGCAGGGTCGGCTTCTCGTGGTCTTCCCAGTCCGGGATCGGTTTGAGGTACTGCGCCATCAGCCCTCCGCGTCGACGGGTCCCTGCAGTCCGGTACGCAGCAACTGCAGGGCGCGCGCGACCAGCTTGGCCCGCTCTTCGCGGGATTTGCCACGCAGCGCGGCTCCCAGCATGCCTGAGATCAGTGAAATGTCCGTCACCTGCAGGTCGGCACGGCACAGGCCGGCGGCGATGGCGCGCTGGATCGGCGCTTCCAGCAGGCCCCAGATGGTGTGCCGGGCGGCCTTGATGGCCGGGTCATCCGGATCCACCGCACGCCAGTAGTCCGACAACGCAGGCGACTGCACGATGCGGGCGGCCATGCCTTCGAGTACCTCGAACAACGCGTCATCGCGCTCGCCGAGGCTCTGCACCTGGCGGTTGATGCGGGCCACCGTGCGCTGCAGCAGTGCCTCCACCAGCGCGGTGCGGTCGGGGAAATTGCGGTACAGGGTGGCGCGGCCGACCTGCGCGCGTTCGACCACCAGGTCGAGCGGAGCAGTGACGCCATGCTGCCCGAACACTGCATCAGCGGCGTCCAGGATGAGGGCGCGGCGGGCAGCCGCATCGGCACGTTGGGAGGTCATGGGACATTTTCGGACGGAAATGTCCGCAACGGAAGGGGCCGCCGCAACGGAAGTGGGACAGCGTGTGGAAAGGTCTGCGGCGCGTGAAGCCGCCGGTGCAGGCGACCGTGCCTGCAAGGGCCGTATCAGGTCACAGCACGACCGGGCGGTACTGCAGGATCCGGTCGGCGATTTCCGTCGCGGACAGGTCGTCGTGGAAGATGTAGTTCACCGCATTCGGATCGAGCACGGCCTCGACCAGCCGCTGGATGTCGGCATCGGTGTCCTGTTCGGTGCCCGGGGCGGCCTGGATGCGCACGATGAGGGCAACCAGCGCGTCGCGGTGCAGGCGTGAAGGGGCAGGGAAGGCGTTGGTCATCGGTTCTATGGCATCAGCGGGAGGCGGGGACAGCGTGGCAACCATAGCGTGCTTCGCGGATCGGCAGGTTGACCATCGCGGCGATGGCGGCCAGCGCGATGTCGGCGTACCACATCCACAGGTAGTTGCCGGAATGGGCCAGGGCCACGCCACCCAGCCAGGCGCCGAAGAAGCCACCGAGCTGGTGCGAGAGCAGGGTCAGGCCGAACAGCGTGCCCAGATAACGCGGCCCGAACAGCTTGCCGACCAGGCCGGCGGTGGGCGGGACGGTGGCCAGCCAGGTGAAGCCGAGCGCGGCGGAAAATACGTAGAAGGTGGTCGGGGTGGGCGGGGCGACCAGGTACACGCCGATCATCACCGCGCGGCTGGCGTACATCCAGAACAGCAGGTACTTCATGCGGTAGCGCTGGCCGAGCGCGCCGACGATGAGGCTGCCGGCGATGTTGAACAGGCCGATCAGCGCGATGGAGGTGGAGGCGACGGTGGGCGACAGTCCGCACAGGGCGATTTCGCCGGGCAGGTGGGTGACCAGGAAGGCGATGTGCAGGCCGCAGGTGAAGAAGCCCAGGTGCAGGCACCAGTAGCTGCGGTCGCGCACGGCCAGGCGCAGTTGTGCGCGCAGGCCGCCGTCGTCATCGGTGCCGGCGCCGGCGCCGGCGGCATGGTCGCCGGGACGGCGGCGCAGGGGCCAGGCCAGGGGGAGGGAGAGCAGGGTGATGGCGGCCATGGTGAACATGGCGCGGGCCCAGCCGGCGCTGCTGATGATCCACTGTACGAGCGGGGCGAACACGAACTGGCCCAGTGAGCCGCCCGCGTTGATGAGGCCGGCGGCGAAGGAGCGTTTTTCAGCGGGCAGGCGGTGCGCGGTGGCGCCGATCAGCACCGAGAAGCTGCCGGCGCCGGCACCGGCGGCCATGAGCAGGCCGAGGCTGAAGCTGAGGCCGAGGGGGCTGGTGAGGTAGGGGGCCAGCAGGAGGCCGATGGCGAGCAGGACGCCGCCGAACAGGAGTACGGGGAGCGCGCCACGCTGGTCGGCCACGGCGCCGAACACGGGTTGTACGGCGCCCCAGACGAACTGGCCGATGGCGAGGGCGAAGCTTATTTCAACAATGCTGACGCCGGTGCTGCGGTGGATGGGGTCGAGGTAGAGGCCGCTGGTCTGGCGTACGCCCATGGTGACCATGAGGATGGCGGAGGCGGCGACGAGCAGGCCCCAGTGCAGGGTCGGTGCACGCGGGGCGGCAGTCGGGGCGGTCATGCGGGGGCTCCCTCTTCCAAGGCATGGTCGAGCTGGTCGAGGAGGGTGTTGAGC
>NZ_QAIW01000409.1:0-803 GCF_003061285.1 Stenotrophomonas sp. HMWF003
GCTGCCCGCCTCGTCCAGCCACAGCAGCACTTCGCCGTTGCGCGGGTCTTCCAGCAGCGCGGCCAGCGCGATGCGGACCCGCGCGTCGTCGAAGTCCAGCTGGTCTTCGGCGTAGAACTCGCGCATCAGCCCGATCAGCAGGTCGGTGTCGGCCACGGTGGCCAGGCGGAAGTCGAGGACGGCAGTGTGCATGGGGATCTCCGGAGATGCGGGACGGCGGGGCGCAACGGCCCCGCCGTGGGTTCAGTGCTGCGCCAGGAAAGCGACCAGGCGGTCTTCGTCCCACACCTCGATGCCCAGTTCCCCGGCCTTGGTCAGCTTGGACCCGGCTTCGGTGCCGGCCACCACGAACGCGGTCTTCTTGGAGACGCTGCCGGACACCTTGGCGCCCAGCGCTTCCAGCCGCGCCTTGGCCTCGTCACGGGTCATCTGCGCCAACGTGCCGGTCAGCACCACGGTCTGGCCATCCAGCGGGCCGGCCACCTGTTCGGTCTGCTCCGGCGCGCGGGTCAGCAGCGTGCGGCGGTAGTCGTCGGCCTTGAGCAGCATCTGCGCATGGCCGTCGCGGTCCAGCCAGTCGGCCAGGCCAAGCGCCACTTCGTTGGGCAGCCCGGCCGCCACGAAACGCACGGGCTCGGCGTCGACCAATGCGGCCGCATCGGGCAACGCGGCGGTGAGCTTTTCGGCACGCAGGCGGGTGATGCCGGGAATCTCGGCCTCTACCAGCAGCTGGGCGAAATCCAGGCCCTCGCGCAGCTTGGCCGACGGCGCGTGGGTATCGCCGATGCGCACCTGCCCCACCT
>NZ_QAIW01000409.1:813-4115 GCF_003061285.1 Stenotrophomonas sp. HMWF003
GAAGAAGTGGCCCAGCGAGCGCGCCACTTCCCCGCCGATGTCGGGCACGCGCTTGAACAGCGGCCATGGCAGGTGGCGGATCAGCTCCAGGTCGCCGAACCAGGTCGACAGCCCCTTGGAGGTGTTCTCACCGACGTTTTCGATGCCCAGCGCGAACAGCAGCCGTTCCAGCGTGGTGTCGCGGCTGGCGTCGATGGCCGCGATCAGGTTGTCGGCCCAGCGCGTGGCGATCTTCCGGGTGTTCCAGGCAAAGGCGGTCGGCATTGCCAGTGCCTTGGCACGCCAGCCGGCGTCGCTGCCATCAAGCTGCAGGATGGCGCGCAGGTAGTCGCCGCTGCCTTCCGGCGGCAGGTGCAGGCCGATCTGTGCCGCGAGGGCCTCAGGCGTGTCGGCGTCCAGCACCAGCTTCAGGTGCAGCAGCTGGTCGCGGGTGAGCCGGTACAGGTCGGCCACGCTACGTACGATGCCGGCATCGACCAGGGTTTCGATGTACTTGCCCCCCAGGCCGTCGATGTCCATGGCGCGGCGCGAGGCGAAGTGCGCGATGGCTTCCTTGCGCTGCGCCGGGCAGCTCAGTTCGCCCGAGCAACGCCACACGGCCTCGCCCTCTTCGCGCACGATCTCCGACCCGCACACCGGGCACTGCGCCGGCATCTGCCAGGGCGTGGTGCCGGCCGGACGCCGTTCGGCGATGACGCTGACCACTTCGGGAATCACATCGCCGGCGCGGCGCACGATCACCGTGTCGCCCACGCGCACGTCAAGGCGCTGGATCTGGTCGGCGTTGTGCAGGGTGGCGTTGGACACGATCACCCCCGCCACGGCCACCGGATTCAGGCGCGCCACCGGGGTGGCGGCACCGGTGCGGCCGATCTGGATCTCGATCGCCTCCACCGTGGTGGTCTGTTCCTGCGCGGGGAACTTGTGCGCGATCGCCCAGCGCGGCGCGCGCGACACGAAACCCATGGTTTCCTGGCCGGCGCGGTCGTCCAGCTTGTAGACCACGCCGTCGATGTCGAAGGCCAGCCCATCGCGACGCTCGCCGATGTCGCGGTAATAGGCCAGCAGGCCGGCACTGCCTTCCACCACCTGGCACAGTTCGCTGACCGGGAAGCCCCAGGCGCGCAGCTGCGCCAGCGTGGCCGAGTGGGTAGGCGGCAGGTCACCGTCCTCCACCTGGCCGGTGCCGTAGGCGTAGAAGCTGAGCTTGCGCCTGGCGCTCATCTTCGGGTCCAGCTGGCGCAGCGAACCGGCCGCGGCGTTGCGCGGGTTGGCCAGCACCTTGCCGTCGTGCAGGCGCGCCTGCGCGTTGTAGGCCTCGAAATCGGCGCGCGCCATGTACACCTCGCCGCGCACTTCCAGCACGTCCGGCCAGCCCGCCCCCTGCAGTTCCTGCGGAATCACCGCGATCTGGCGCAGGTTGGCGCTGACGTCCTCACCGGTGCTGCCATCGCCGCGGGTGGCACCCTGCACGAAGCGCCCGTTTTCGTAGCGCAGGCTGATGGCCAGGCCATCGAGCTTGGGTTCGGCCGAGAAATACAGCGCATCGCGGCGCAGGCGCTCGCTGATGCGGCGCACGAAATCCTGGACTTCCTCGTCGCTGAAGGCATTGCCCAGCGACAGCATCGGCACTGCGTGGCGCACTTCGGCAAAGCGCGAGGAAGCCTTGCCGCCGACGCGCTGGGTGGGGGAATCGGCAACGGCCAGTTCCGGGTGGTCGCGCTCCAGTGCTTCCAGCTCGCGCACCAGGCGGTCGTACTCCGCATCCGGGATCAGCTGCTCGTCGCGCTCGTGGTAGGCCGTGCCGGCTTCATCGATCTGGCGGCGCAATGCCTCGGCACGTTCAGCGGGGCTGGGGCTCATCCGGGAGGCATCCTGAAAGGGCTGTTGATTTTATGGCCTGCCGTCCCCGGCAGCCACCCCGCTGCGGTGCCGGGTGGCTATTGCCGGCAACCCGGCACAGGGTTAGCGTGCGCCAAGTCCCTCCGTGCAGGTGTGCCGTGACCGTTGCCGCTCCTTCCCGCCGTTCATTCCTGCAGTTGGCCGGCACCGGTCTGGCCTTGTCGGGGCTGGGCGTGTCGACCGTGTCGGCCGCCACGCCGCGTACCAGCGCGGTCGGCGGCCCGGTGCTGCTGAACTTCAACGAATGCCCGTATGGCCCGGCGCCGGTGGCGCAGGCCGCGGCGCGCGAGATCGTGGCCGGTAGCGGGCGCTATCTGTTCGCACTGGCCGGTGAGCTGCGCGACCTGTTCGCCAGCCAGGAAGGCATCGGCAAGGACCACGTGCGGCTGTACCCGGGCTCCAGCGAGCCGCTCAACCGGGCCGCGATCCTGTGGACCTCGGCGAGCGCCGGGCTGGTAGTGGCCGACCCCACCTTCGAAGCGCTGGGCGACCTGGCCGCCGCGCGTGGCGCCACCGTTGCCAGGGTCGCGCTGCGCGAGGACGGCGCGCATGACGTCCGCGCGATGGCCGCTGCGGCCGCACGGATCAATGCCGGCCTGCTGTACCTGTGCAATCCGAACAACCCCACCGGGTCGATCACCCCCGCCGCGGACATCACCTGGCTGCTGGCCAACAAGCCCCGGCAGACGCGGGTGCTGGTCGACGAGGCCTACCTGCAGTACAGCGAGCAGCGCTCGGTAATCGCCCAGGTGACGCAGCGCGACGATGTGATCGTGCTGCGTACGTTTTCCAAGCTGTACGGCATGGCCGGGTTGCGCCTGGGCGTGGCCGCGGCGCACCCGGACCGACTGCGCGAACTGGCCAGCCTGGGCGACAACCCGCTGCCGGTCACCGCGCTCGCGGCCGGGCTGGCCAGCCTACGCGCGCCGGGCCTGGTGGCGCAGCGCAAGGCGGAGAACACGCAGGTGCGGCAGGCCACCGTGGCCTGGCTGGCGGCGCGCGGATTCGCCTGCGTGCCGACCGAAGCCAACTGCTTCGTGGTGGACGTCAAGCGCGACGGCAGCGCGTTCGCTGTGGCGATGGCCGAACAGGGCGTGGTGATCGGCCGCAGCTGGCCGATCTGGCCGCAGCGGGTACGGGTGACCGTGGGTACGGCGGCGGAAATGGCGCGGTTCCGCGACGCGTTCGCCGCAGTCGCCGGGTAGAGCCGACCGTCGGCCGGCTGCTCGATGCCCGCCGCGCCTGGATTACCAGCGCGGGGCTTTGGTCAGCGGCGGCGCCTGGTGCTGGCGGTCGTAGGCGCGCAGTTCGTCACGGATGTGCGCGATGCGCTGGCGGCCCAGGGCATTGCGGCTGTCGTCCAGCACCACGCCGTCGAGCAGTTCGCCCATGCGCTGCAC
>NZ_QAIW01000410.1:0-455 GCF_003061285.1 Stenotrophomonas sp. HMWF003
TTGCCCTCGCCCGCCTCCAGCATCAGCACTTCCAGCTCCCCCAGCGCCAGCTCGCGGCCCACCGCGGCGGCCAGCGCCAGCATCGCGCTGGTCAGCACCACGCTGCGTACCCCGTTGATGTCATCGGCAAAGTCCTGCAGGTGGCTGCCCAGTCGCTCGCGCAACGCCGGGTCCAGGCGGCGTGCATCGTGTCCATCAGCCATGCGCGGCCACCAGGGCACCGGCTTCCATTTCGCTCATCAATACGTCCATCAGGCACAGTCCCTGTTCGCGATCACGTGCATCCACCGGCACCACCGGCAGCCAACGGCCCTGCTGGCCGGTGTGTACGGCGCAGGCCTCCAGATCGAACTGCGGGGCCAGGTCCAGCCGCGACACGCCGATCACCGCCGGCACCTGCGCGGCATGCTGGTGCAGCACCGCCAGGTAGGCGGCGAGTTCGTCAGCGGCGGTGG
>NZ_QAIW01000410.1:501-7675 GCF_003061285.1 Stenotrophomonas sp. HMWF003
CACGCCACTGGCGCCCTGCAGCAGGATCGGCCAGAGGAAATCGAAGCGCTGCTGCCCGGGCGTGCCGTACAGACGCAGGCGGTCGCCATTGGGAAGGTCGATGTCCGCGTAGTCCATCGCCACCGTGGTGGACGCCTTGTCCGCGCCCTGGCGGTCGCTGTTGTGCACGTCGGTGTTGATCACCGCACCGGCAGCGATGGCACGCACCAAGGTCGACTTTCCACACCCCATGCTGCCCAGCACCACGATCTTGTGTTCGCGCACGTCAGCCCCCGCCGCGCTGGCGCACGCTGCGCCACATGCGGGCCAGCAGGCCGCCGCCATCGCCCGCGCCCCCCGCCAGGCGCATGCCTGCGGCCGGTGCTTCCAGTGCGGCATACCCGCACAGGTAGGCCGGGTGCACGAACGCACTTACAGCCTCGCGCGGGATCTCCAGCAGCGTGGCGCACTCATCGACGCTGCAGGCGCGCTTGAGCAACAGCGAACACAACCGGAAGCTGTCGTGCTGGTGGCCCAGTACACGGAAGTCGGGCCAGCGCAGCAGGCGCACGCGGGCGTGCTGGCGCAGGCGTGCATCCAGATCGTGCCAGTGCGCTGGATGCTGGCCCCATTGCCACAACAGCGGGCGCAGCGGTTGCCGTGGCAACTCGCCGGCCAGCTGCTGGTAGCGCTTGGCGGCGATGCCGTGCAGGGCCAGGCGCTCGAAACTGTCCGACAGGGCCTGCGCCATCGCCACGTTGTCGCTGCCGTCGGGCACCACCATCTGGTCCTGCTCGAAATCCACCAGCAGCAGCGGCAGGCCATCCAGCGCCAGCACGGCGTGGCCATGCCGCGACTGCAGGCTTTCGCGCAGCACGCGCGTGATCGCCTTCGCGCTGCGGGCAGCGATGGGTTCCTCGATCGGTTCCGGTGCGGGCGGCATCTGGCGCAGTGCGTGTTCGATGGCATGGTCGTCCAGCACCGCGTGCTCGTCGCCCTGGCCATGGCGCAGGTGGCCATCCTGGTCTTCGATCCAGAACTGGATCTTCGGCCGCTCGCGCACCATGCGCAGCGCGGCATTGCGCAACGCGGGTGTGTCCTTGATCACCAATAGATCGCAGTCATCCAGGTCGCGGCAGCTGCGCACGGTGTCGGCCGGCAGTGCAGCGGCCGAGCGCAGGCGCTGCAGCAAGGCGTGCTCCCCCTGGATATCCGATCCGACCACCAGCACCCTGGCCATCGCCTTCCCCTGCGTTGTGAGAGATCACACTTGCTGCAGAAAAGATCGTCGATAGGCTATGCCATCAATACCGGGGCTTAAGTGATGTATCGCACAGATTGAACTGCCGTTTGTGCGCCGTGCGAGGGCGGGCAGATGCTGTGGGGACAAGGCAAGTTCCGTACCACTGGCGTTGACGCGGCCTTCATCAACATTCCGGGCGTCCCGGTGCACATCACAGTTCAGCGGCCTGCGGAAGGGAACGAACGGATGCGATAGAGTCGGTGCGTAGCGATGGGTCCAGCGGCACATGCAGGGAGGCAATGGAATGCGGGGCATGACAAAGGCCGGCGCCTGGTTCGCCGGTGGGCTGGGGGTGCTGTTGATGGGCGGGATGGCCTGGAGCGTGCTGCAGCGGTCGCCCGGCGTGGACGCCGAAGCGGCCCCCGTGCCCACGGCACCGCAGCGCGCGGCAGCCACTGCCCCTGCCGTCACCGCGCTGCCGATGTCCGCCGCGTCCCTGGCACGCATGGCCGAACAGGCCAACGCCGAGCTGGCGCAGCTCAACATCGCGGCGCAGGCCGGCGACCGCCTGGCCCAGCGCACCCTGGCCGAACGGTACGAGCACTGCACGTTCGTCAACCTGTCGCGTGCGGACTATCTGCGTGGCGTGGAGCATCTGGCCGACGGGGCGTTCGACCCGACGGCGGGCCCCGCCATCATCGATGCCGGGCGCCGCATCTACGCCCGCTGCGGGGGCAAGGAGGGACTGCGCTTTCCGCTCACCGCCGTGAGGTCCCTGCGCAGACAGGCAGCCGCCCAAGGCGACGTGGCATCGCAGGCGTGGCTGCATATGGCCACGCTGGAGACGTTAGACAAGGCCGATTACCTGGACCTGATCGAACAGTCGATCGCCGCCGACGATCTGAACGCCATGCGCTACCTGGGTCAAATGGCCTACCGCTACGACGATGACGGCAGTCACCCGGTCCTGGGCGAGCTGGCCGGATACGCATTGCAGATTGCCGCGTGCCGGCGCGGCGCCGATTGCGTGGCGGGTGGCCCGTTGATGGATCAGTTCTGTCAGATGGGGTCGTGCGGCAGCGGCGACTACGAGCAGGTGGTTCGCCACGAACTGCTGGCGCCTGGACAGCTGGCGCGGCTGGATGCAGCCATCGAACGGCTCACGCCGTTGTTCCCGGACCCGGTGGCCGCCCGGCGGTAGCGCCGATCAGGTTGGGAGCCGGCAGGTACCGGCAACAAAAAACCCGCGCCGAAGCGCGGGTTTTTGTCGATCACCGCAGGTGCGGCAGCGAGACCTTACAGCGCAGCCAGCGCGCCGTTGAAGGTGGTGCTCGGGCGCATCGCGGCCGAGGCCTTGGCCACGTCCGGACGGTAGTAGCCGCCGATGTCCACGGCCTTGCCCTGCACCGCAGCCAGCTCTTCGACGATCTTCTGCTCGTTGTCGGCCAGTGCCTTGGCCAGCGGGGCGAAGCGGGCCTTCAGGGCGGCATCGTCGTCCTGGGCGGCCAGGGCCTGGGCCCAGTACAGCGCGATGTAGAAGTGGCTGCCGCGGTTGTCGATGCCACCCAGCTTGCGCGACGGCGACTTGTCGTTGTCCAGGAACTGGCCGTTGGCCTGGTCCAGGGTCTTGGCCAGCACCGTGGCACCGGCGTTGTCGTAACGGTTGCCGAGGTGCTCCAGCGAGGCCGCCAGGGCCAGGAACTCGCCCAGCGAATCCCAGCGCAGGTAGTCCTCTTCCACGAACTGCTGCACGTGCTTGGGCGCCGACCCACCGGCACCGGTCTCGAACAGGCCGCCACCGGCCATCAGCGGCACGATCGACAGCATCTTGGCGCTGGTGCCCAGCTCCATGATCGGGAACAGGTCGGTCAGGTAATCGCGCAGCACGTTGCCGGTCACCGAGATGGTGTCCTCACCCTTGCGGATGCGGTCCAGCGAGAAGGCCGTGGCCTCCACCGGGGTCAGGATGCGGATGTCCAGGCCGGACGTGTCGTGGTCCTTCAGGTAGGTTTCCACCTTGGCGATCACCTGCGCGTCGTGCGCACGCGCGGCATCCAGCCAGAACACCGCCGGGGTGTTGCTCAGGCGGGCACGGTTGACGGCCAGCTTCACCCAGTCCTGGATCGGGGCATCCTTGGTCTGGCACATGCGCCAGATGTCACCGGTCTGCACGGCGTGTTCGAACACCACGTTGCCCGCCTCGTCGGTGACGCGCACGGTGCCGTCGGCCGGGATCTGGAAGGTCTTGTCGTGCGAGCCGTATTCCTCGGCCTTCTGCGCCATCAGGCCGACGTTGGGCACCGAGCCCATGGTGGCCGGATCGAACGCGCCGTGAGTACGGCAGTCGTCGATGACGGCCTGGTACACACCGGCGTAGCAGCGGTCGGGGATGACGGCCTTGGTGTCCTGCAGCTTGCCGTCGGCATTCCACATGCCACCCGAGTCGCGGATCATCGCCGGCATCGAGGCGTCGACGATGACGTCGCTGGGCACGTGCAGGTTGGTAATGCCTTTGTCGGAGTTCACCATCGCCAGGCCCGGGCGCTTGCCGTACTCGGCAGCCAGGTCGGCCTTGATGGTTTCCTGCAGGGCCTCGGGCAGCTGCGGCAGGCGCGCGTACAGGTCACCGATGCCGTTGTTGGGATCGAAACCGGCCTGCTTGAGCACGTCGGCGTGCTTGCCCAGCACGTCCTTGTAGAACTCTTCGACGACCACGCCGAACATGATCGGGTCGGAGACCTTCATCATGGTGGCCTTGAGGTGCAGCGAGAACAGCACGCCCTTGGCCTTGGCATCGGCGATCTGCGCCTGCACGAAGCTGGCCAGCGCGTTGCGGCTCATCACGGCGGCATCGACGATCTCACCGGCCTTGACCGCGGTCTTTTCCTTCAGCACGACGGTGGTGCCATCGGCCTGCTGCAGTTCGATCTTCAGGCTGCCGGCGGTGGCCAGCGTGGCCGACTTTTCGCTGCCGTAGAAATCGCCGCCGTCCATGTGCGCCACATGCGACTTGGACTCGGTGGACCACTTGCCCATGCGGTGCGGGTGCTTGCGCGCGTAGTTCTTCACCGACAGCGGTGCGCGGCGATCGGAGTTGCCTTCGCGCAGCACCGGGTTCACCGCACTGCCCTTGACCTTGTCGTAGCGCGCCTTGATGTCGCGCGAGACGTCGTCGGTGGGCACGTCCGGGTAGTTCGGCAGGGCGAAGCCCTGGTCCTGCAGTTCCTTGATGGCCGCCTTCAGCTGCGGCACCGAGGCGCTGATGTTGGGCAGCTTGATGATGTTGGCGTCCGGGGTGGTCGCCAGCTGGCCCAGTTCGGCCAGGTGGTCCACTTCCTTCTGCTCGTCCTTCAGGTAATCCGGGAACAGCGCCAGGATGCGGCCGGACAGCGAGATGTCGCGGGTTTCAACGGCAATGCCGGCGGTGGCGGTGTAGGCCTCGACGATCGGCAGCAGCGACTGGGTCGCCAGGAACGGGGCTTCATCGGTGAGCGTGTAGAGAATCTTGGGCGTGTTCGACATGGGGGACGGAGGCTCTCTTGCGAATCTGATGAGTGACCGCGCCGGGTGGGGCGCGCTGCGGGAAACTCCCGCATTGTCGCGTTTTAAGCCCCCCGGAGCAAAGCCGGGCCATACGCGAACGTATTGGAACACTGTGGTGCGGCCAGCTTCGTATCATCTGAAACCAGCCCATAAAAAAGACGCAGCCTCGCGGCTGCGTCCATCGTGAGCCTGTTGCCGGGAGAGAGTCGGCTGGCGGCTTACTTGACCTCGAACTCTTGCGGCGTTCCTGCCGCCTTACCATCTACCGTGACTTCCGCGCGGTACTTGCCCGCCGGCCAGCCCTTGGCATTCTTGAAGGTGACGTTGGTGGTCTCGGCACCGGTGGTGGTGAACGACTGGTTCTGCTCGCCCGCGACCTGGCCGTCCTGGAAGGTCAGCTTGGCGGCGATGTTGGCATTGCTGGCCGCGCCATCGGTGCGCACCGAGACGATGATGTCGTCCTTCGGCGCGAACAGCGCAGTCGTGGCCACGCTCTTGTCGGCGGCAGCGGTCTTGCCCACCGTCACCGCGGTGACGTTGACGCCGGCCGCAGCGGCCATCGGTTCGGGCGCTGCCGGCGTCATCGGTGCCGGTTCAGCCGGGGTCGTTGCCGCCGCCGGTTGCGCATTGTTGTCGGCGGTGTCTTCTTTCTTCTTGCAACCGGTCAATGCCACGGTGGCCAGCAGAGCAGCGAGAACGGCAGTACTGATGGATGTCTTCTTCATGTAATTCCTCCCTGGGAATTCAGTGGACTACAAGCAAGGGTGACTCAGGCTTTGGGCGGCAACTTGAGGGTCTGGCCCGGGAAGATCTTGTCCGGGTCCTCCAGCACGTCTCGGTTGGCCTCGAAGATCTTTTTCCAGGCGTTGGCATCGCCCAGTTCCTGCTTGGCGATCTTCGACAGCGAGTCGCCCTTCTGCACGGTGTAGGTGCCCCCGACCTTTTCGGCGGTGCTGTCCACCGAAGCGGTAACGCCGGAGAAATCCGCCTTTTCGACCTTCTGCGCGGTGCTGTCCACGCTGGAGGTGACACCGGAGAAATCGGCCTTCTTATCGGTACTCATCCACACACTCCCGTCTTCATTGACGACATGGGAGCGACGTTGTCACAGCCCGTGTTAATAGGGCATGGCGTGGATGTGAAGACGCGCCGAACGGGTGGACGCGACCACGTTTCGGGGGGTAGAGCCACCCCATGGGTGGCTGCGAGCGGTGCCGGGTTCCGGGGCAGCGACCCATGGGGTCGCTCTACCGGGCGGTGTTGGGTTCCGGGGCAGCGACCCGTGGGGTCGCTCTACCGGGCGGTGTTGGGTTCCGGGGCAGCGACCCGTGGGGTCGCTCTACCGGGCGGTGTTGGGTTCCGGGGTCGCGACCCGTGGGGTCGCTCTACCGGGCGGTGTTGGGTTCCGGGGTCGCGACCCGTGGGGTCGCTCTACCGGGCGGTGTTGGGTTCCGGGGCAGCGACCCGTGGGGTCGCTCTACTGGCGCAGGTCGCGGACGGTGCGGGCCGGCAGCTCGATGCCCGGGCTGGCCCGCCACGGGTTGATGTCCAGGCCGCCGCGGCGGGTGTAGCGCGCTTCCACTTCCAGCCACTGCGGTGCGCAGCGCTGGGTGATTTCGCTGAAGATCCGCTCCACGCACTGCTCGTGGAACTCGGCGTGTTCGCGGTAGCTGACCAGGTACTTCAGCAGTCCCTCGCGGTCGATCTGCGGCCCGTGGTAGCGGATGCTCACACTGGCCCAGTCCGGCTGCCCGGTCACCGGGCAATTGGATTTCAGCAGCGCCGAACTCAACGTCTCCGTCACCACCTGGGCGGCGTCGGCCGACAGGAACGCCGGCGCCGGCGGCCCGTAGCACTCGATCGCCACATCCAGCTCGTCCAGCGACTCGCCCTCGGCCTCCTCGACCAGCATCGGCACCCCGAACCGCACCGTCACCACCGCCCCGGCGCACCCGGAAAGATCGGCCGTGATCTGCCGCAGCGCCGCCTCGTCGTCGTCGAAGCGCGTGCTGTTGAGCGAATTGAGGTACAGCTTGAACGACTTGGATTCGATCAGATTGGGCGACGTGCACGGCACGCTGACCGTGGCCACCGCCACCCGCGGCTTGCCGCGCCGGTCCAGCCAGCTCAGCTCATAGGCCTGCCAACGATCATGCCCGACGAACGGCAGCGCCGCCTCGTCCAGACCGATCTCTTCACGCGCGCCACGGCGCGGAATGGGAAACAGCAGCGCGGGATCGTACTGCGACGGGTAAGCAACCTCGCGACCGAGGCTGGAGTCCTGGGGGGTATTCATCGCCCCATTTTACGCCGGTAGCCGCACGGCGTCCGGCAACGAAAAAGAAGGCCACCGCGACCCGGAGCCATTGCGACCCAGCCGGCGGGAAGACCGAAACCATCCCGCCGGCT
>NZ_QAIW01000411.1:0-948 GCF_003061285.1 Stenotrophomonas sp. HMWF003
GACCAGCGCCCACAGCAGCAGCGAGCCTTCATGGGCGCCCCACACGGCGGAGTAACGGTAGGCCAGTGGCAGCAGCGAATTGGAGTTTTCGGCGACGTAGCGCACCGAGAAATCCTGGGTGACGAACGCCGCGGTGAGCACGCCGAACGCGCCCAGCAGCAGCGCCAGCTGCGCGTACGCGGCCGGGCGGGCCACCGCCATCCATGCCGCGTAGCCACGCTGGGCGCCCCACAGCGGCAGCACCGCCTGCAGCACCGCCACCACCAGCGCCGTGACCAGCAGGATCTGCCCCAGTTCGGGCAGCACTCAGCGCACCGCCGGTGCGGTCACCGGTACATCGTGCTTGGTATGCGCCTGGCCCATCTTGTCGGCCACTTCCTTGGGAATGTAGTTTTCGTCGTGCTTGGCCAGCACTTCATCGGCAATGAAGCGGCCGTCCTGCAGGCGGCCGCTGGCCACCACCGCAGTGCCTTCGCGGAACATGTCCGGCAGGATCCGCGAGGTGCTCACCGGCAGCGTGGCATCGCCATCGGTGACCACGAAGTGTGCTTCCAGCGAGCCTTCCGCGCGCTGGAACGACCCCTTGACCACCATTCCGCCCAGGCGGAACCGCGCGTGCGGATCCACGTCGCCGCGCAGCACTTCGGCCGGCGTGTAGAGGTAGGCGACATTGCGCTGCAGGGCGAAGGCCACCAGCGTGGTGGCCAGGCCCGAGGCCAGCAGCAGCACCAGCACCCAGACCAGGCGGCGACGCTGCCCCGGCGTCATCGGCTCAGCTCCGGGCCCAGCGCGCTGGTGGGCGTGGGCGTGGCGCGCGCCTGCAGGCGTTGCTGGCGGCGCAGGGCCTGCTGGCGGGCGCGACGCATCCGCAGCCACGAACCCAGTGCATCGCTGCCCAGCACCAGCACGAACACCGCGTAGGCGGCAATGAGAAAGGGCACGTGGGTC
>NZ_QAIW01000411.1:958-6167 GCF_003061285.1 Stenotrophomonas sp. HMWF003
GTGGCAGGCGCGTCGACGCCGCCGAAGCGCTCGCCAACCCAGGCCTTGCCGGCTTCACGGGTGAGGTTGTCGGCGCGTGCCTTGGCCAGCAACGAACCGACGAACCACAGTTTGGTGGCTACCACCATCCACCATAGCGGGGCGATCAGTTCCGGGCGCACGGCATTGGTGCCGAACACGTTGACCGACTGGCGCTGGTGCAGGCCGCCAAACCAGTCCACCGAATAGCGGATCACCGGCAGCAGGCCCACCCCGACGATGGCCAGCAGGCCGGCCGCGCGCGCGGCGCTGCGCCGGTCTTCGATGGCATGGTACAGGCCGATCACGCCCAGGTAGAGGAACAGCAGGATCAGTTCGCTGGTCAGGCGCGGATCCCAATCCCACCAGCCGCCCCAGGTGCCTTTGCCCCAGATGCTGCCGGTGAGCAGGGTGATCAGGGTGAAGCCGGCGCCCATCGGGGCGCAGGCCATCGCCAGGATCTCGCAGATCTTGATCCGCCATACCAGGGCGATGACCGAGTAGAAGGCCATCAACGCGAACACGAACAGGCTCATCCACGCGCTGGGCACGTGGATGTAGATGATGCGGAAGGCATCGTTCTGGCTCTGCTCGGCCGGGACCACCCACAGCCCCTGCCAGATCCCGACCAGCAGCACCGGCAGCGCGGCCACGTAGAACACGCGCGACCAGCGCGCGGCGAAGCGATCGAAGGTGGGCGGCGAGGCGAGTTGGTGGAACCAGCGGACGATAGTGTGCATGCAGCGGTAGCTATCCAACCTAGGGCGACGATTCAACGGACGTGGAGCGGCTTGTTGAACGATGACGCTCGAAACGGTGGTGCAGAAGACGATGGCTCAACTCAGCGAGATCCGGATCGCGGCGGCGGTGGCCAATGGTGCAAGCACCAGCGCCACCACCAGCCCGGCACCCAGCAGCAGCAGCGCCGCCACCGGATCCTGTCCGCGCGAGGCCGCCGCCACGCTGCCTGCACCGAATACCAGCACCGGTACGTACAGCGGCAACGCCAGCAACGCCACGAGAATACCAGAGCGCCGGATGCTCACGGTCAGCGCGGCAACCACGCCGCCGATCAGGCTCAGGACCGGTGTTCCCAGCAGCAACGATGCCAGCAGGATCGGCAGCTGGTCATGCGGCAGATGCAGCATTTCCGCCAGCAACGGGGTCACCAGGATCAGTGGCAGGGCGGTGGTGGCCCAGTGCAGCAGCACCCGCACCAGCACCAGCCAGGCCAGCGGCACCGGGGCCAGCAGCCACTGTTCGAGCGTGCCGTCCTCGGCATCGCTGCGGAACAGCGAATCCAGCGCCAGCTGACCGGCCAGCAGCACCGCCAGCCACAGCACCGCTGCGGCCACCTGCGCCATCAGCTGGGGCTCGCGGCCCTGGGCCAGGGCAAACAGCACCACCACCAGCACCGCGAACATCAGCGGCTGCAGGGCATCGCCGCGGCGCCGCCAAAGCAGGCGCAGGTCGCGACGGGCCAGCGCCCGCGCGGTCTGCCACAGGCCCGGCTCGGTACCCGGCGCGATCATGCGGCACCCCCTTGTGGTGCCGGGCTCTGCCCGGCAGACGCTGACATCGCCCCGGCGGGCGACAGCCGCAGCAGCCGCGTCTGGACCGGCGGTGCGGCGTAGGCGCCGTGGGTGGTTACCAAGGCAGCGCCGCCGCTGCGGAGGTGGGCGGAAATCATCCGGTTCACCAGGTTGATGCCGTCCAGGTCGAGGTTGGCGTAGGGCTCGTCGAGCAGCCACAGCGGGGCCGGCGACAGCCAGATCCGGGCCAGCGCCAGGCGCCGCTTCTGTCCGGCCGAGAGTTGGCGCACCAGGGTGTCCTCATAGCCGGCCAGGCCGACGATGGCCAGCGCGTTGCCCGGCATCTGGCGCGTGCGCCGGCCGTGCAGGCCGCACAGGAAATGCAGGTTTTCCAGCGTGTCCAGGTCGGCCTTCAGCGCCGGCAGGTGGCTCAGGTAGGCCACGAACCGCGCGCGTTCCTTGTGCCCGGCGGCCCGGCCGTCGATCTGCACCTGCCCGGCATCGGCGCGCAGCAGGCCGGCCAGCACCCGCAGCAGGGTGGTCTTACCGGATCCGTTGTCGCCCTGCACCAGCAGCGCTTCACCGGCATCGATGTGGAAATCGAGCGGGCCGAACACCGGTTCATCGTTGCGACTGAAGGCAAGGCCTTGGGCGGCCAGCAACGGAGGAGCGTTCAAGGGGCGGTCTTTGCGGCGGAAAGGGCGGTCATTGTATCGGGGGTTTTGCGTACACTGGCCTTTCCCCCTTTTCTTCTTTCCGGCCGATGCAACCGCAAACCAAGCTGCCCAAGGTGGGCACCACCATTTTCACCGTGATGTCCCAGCTGGCTGCCGAGCATGGCGCCGTGAACCTGGGGCAGGGGTTTCCGGATTTCTCCGCGCCGCAGCGCCTGGTGGATGAAACCATCAAGGCCATGCAGGGCGGCTTGAACCAGTACCCGCCGATGACCGGGGTGGCACCGCTGCGCCAGGCCATCGCGCAGAAGTCGCTGGATCTGTATGGCGCACAGGTGGACCCGGACACGGAAATCACCGTGACCAGCGGCGCCACCGAGGCGATCTTCAACGCCATCCACGCCGTGGTGCGCCCGGGCGAGGAAGTGATCGTGCTGGACCCGGCGTACGACTGCTACGAGCCGGCCATCGACCTGGCCGGCGCGCGCGCGGTGCACGTGCCGCTGGACCCTCAGACCTTCGCGGTGGACTGGGACCGCGTGCGCGCGGCGATCACCCCGCGCACCCGCCTGCTGATGGTCAACACGCCGCACAACCCGTCCGGCGCGATGCTCAGCGCCGAGGACATGCAGGCGCTGGCCGACGTATTGCGCGGCACCAGCATCTACCTGATTTCCGATGAGGTGTACGAGCACATCATCTACGACGGCCGCCGCCACGAATCGGCGCTGCGCTACCCGGAACTGCGCGAACGCGCGTTCGTGATCTCCAGCTTCGGCAAGACCTACCACTGCACCGGCTGGAAGATCGGCTATGCGATCGCGCCGCCGGCGATGAGCGCCGAGTTCCGCAAGGTCCACCAGTACAACACCTTCACCAGCTTCGGCCCGGCCCAGTATGGCTTTGCCGCGATGATCCGTGACGAGCCCGGGCACCACCTCGACCTGGGGGCGTTCTACCAGGCCAAGCGCGACCGCTTCCGCGAGCAGCTGCTGACCACCCGCCTGACCCCGCTGCCGGTGCCGGGCGGATATTTCCAGCTGGTGGACTACTCGGCCATCAGCGATCTGCCGGACCACGAATTCGTGAAGTGGCTGACCATCGAAAAGGGCGTGGCCGCGATTCCGCTGTCGCCGTTCTACGAGACCGCACCGGTAGGCCAGCGCCTGGTGCGGCTGTGCTTTGCCAAGAACGACGCCACGCTGGATGCGGCGATCGAACGCCTGCAGGTGCTGTGATGGGCGCCCCCGTCGAACGTGGTGACCTGCGCATCTCCCTGGTCCAGGGTGATACCCGCTGGCACGACCCGGCTGGCAACCGCGCGTACTACGGCGCGCTGCTGGCCCCGCTGGCCGGAAAGACCGACCTGGTGATCCTGCCGGAAACCTTCACCAGTGGCTTCTCCAACGAGGCCATCGACAAGGCCGAAGGCATGGACGGCCCGACCGTGGCCTGGATCCGCGAGCAGGCGGTACTGCTGGGCGCGGCGGTCACCGGCAGCGTGCAGCTGCGGGTGGGGCAGGGCGTGTACAACCGCCTGCTGTGGGCCACGCCGGACGGCGAGCTGCAGCATTACGACAAGCGCCACCTGTTCCGTTACGGCAACGAGCACCTGCGCTATGCGGCCGGCAACGAGCGCCTGAGCGTGGAATGGAAGGGCTGGCGGATCAATCCGCAGGTCTGCTACGACCTGCGTTTCCCGGTGTTCTGCCGCAACCGCTTCGATGTGGAGCGCCCGGGCGATCTGGACTTCGACCTGCAGATCTTCGTGGCCAACTGGCCGTCGGCACGTGCCTACCCGTGGCGCACGCTGCTGCGTGCGCGTGCGATCGAGAACCTGTGCTTCGTGGCCGCGGTCAACCGGGTGGGCGTGGATGGCAACGACCTGCACTATGCCGGCGACAGCGCGGTGATCGACTTCCTCGGCCAGCCGCAGGTGGAAGTGCGCGAGGTGGAGCAGGTGGTGACCACCACCATCTCGGCGGCCGCACTGGCTGCGCATCGCGCGCGTTTCCCGGCGATGCTCGATGCCGATGCGTTCACCCTGGACGGTCCGGTCGACGCTGGCTGAACGATGGCCTGATGGCGGCGTGTGATCTCATCCGGGTCACACGCCGCCACTGCTAGATTCGCCTCGTCACCCACTGAGTACGAGCGGATCGCATGAAGACGTTTTCTCTGGTTTTGATCGCGCTGGCCGGCCTCTCGACGGCCTCGGCCGCGCAGGCAGCTGGCAACATCGACTGCGAGCTGCACTACAACCTGGCCGGCTGGTCGGTGCTGTACAAGACCGCATCGGGCACCGGCACCATCAGCTGCGACAACGGCGCGCGCATCCCGGTGAAGATCACCGTCAAGGGCGGCGGGCTGACCGTGGGCAAGTCCAAGATCGTGGACGGCAAGGGCAGGTTCTCCGGTGCCTATTCGGTCAACGACCTGATCGGCTCCTACGCCTCGGTGGAAGCCCATGCGGGCGCCGACAAATCCAGCAATGCGCAGGTCATGACCAAGGGCGATGTGTCGCTCGCGCTGGCCGGTACCGGCAAGGGCTGGGACCTGGGCGTGGGCCTGGGCAAGTTCACCATCGAGCGCCGCTGAGGCATCATCTGGCCGGCGTTACCTGCAGCCACCCATGGGGTGGCTCTACCGGATTTGGCCGGCATTACGCGCAGCCACCCATGGGGTGGCCCCAACCGCATTTGGCCGGAGGTTGATGGCGCAAGGGTGCACACGTAGAGCAGGGTAGAGCCACCCCATGGGTGGCTGCCCCAGTCGGCACAACGCGCAACCAGCCCCAATAAAAAACCCCGGCCGAAACCGGGGTTTTTTGATCTCAGCGTATCAGGGATCAGCCGCCGCGCGGGCCGCCACCACGGTGACCGCCGCCGCCCGGACCGCGGCTGCCGCCGGGCCGTCCGCCCGGGCCGCCGGGACCACGACCACCGGGACCGCCCGGGCCACGGTTGCCACCCGGACCACCCGGAC
>NZ_QAIW01000411.1:6189-6677 GCF_003061285.1 Stenotrophomonas sp. HMWF003
GTTGTCGCCGCCGTAACCACCGCCACCGCCGCCGTAGCCGCCACGGCCTTCAGCGCCGCCGCCGTAGCTGCCGCGCCCCGGGCCGCCTGCGCCGCCCGGACCCTTCGGCTTGCCGTACGGACGGCCCTGGCCACCGGCGCCTGCGCCGGCACCCGGACCCCGCGCACCCGGACCACGGGCGGCGCCCGGGCCTGCATTGCGGTGGTTGCTCGGGCCGGTGCTGACACCGTCCGGCACGTACCAGCTGCGGAACGCGGCCGGATTGCCTTCCGGCAGGGCACGGTTGCCCTTGTCCGGGCGCGCCTTGAACGGACGCTGCGACTGCTTGGCCGCCGCTTCACCGCTGACCGTCAGGCCACCCTTGAAGCCGCCGCCCTTGCCACCGCGACCCCGGCCGCGCTCTTCGCGCACGTTGTCGAAACGACGCAGTTCGCGGCCTTCGTCGGCCGAGTTGTGGCCGTTGACGTAGGCATTGCCGCGGCCACCTT
>NZ_QAIW01000411.1:6715-7607 GCF_003061285.1 Stenotrophomonas sp. HMWF003
ATCTCGTCGAACTTGGCCGGGCCGTCTTCCAGCGCCACGCCACGGGCAAGGCGGTCGACGATGTTGTCGGGCACCTTCTCTTCGCCTTCCGGGGCGCGCACGCGCACCACGTACTCGCGCTCGACCTCGTAGGAGGGGTGCATCATCGCGTTGGCCAGCTCACCGTCGGTGGTTGCCAGCAGCAGGCCGGTGGTGTTGATGTCCAGGCGGCCGATCGCGATCCAGCGCGCGCCCTTGAGGGCAGGCAGCGCTTCGAACACGGTCGGGCGACCTTCGGGGTCTTCGCGGGTGGTTACTTCGCCTTCCGGCTTGTTGTAGGCCAGCACGCGCGAGGTTTCGGTCAGCGCCGTGGCCACGAAGCCGCGGCCGTCCAGCTCGACCTTGTCGCCGCTCTTGATCGACTGGCCGGTCTGCGCGACTTCACCGTTGACCTTGACCAGGCCATCGGCGATGCGCTGTTCCAGCGCGCGGCGCGAACCGAGCCCGGCCTGGGCCAGCACCTTGTGCAGGCGTTCTTCCAGCTTGGGCTGGTCGGTGGCGGTTTCGCGCTTGAGCGAAAGCTTGTTCAAAGACGGCTTGCGGGGGGTGTCACTCATTTACTTGGCTCCGGCCGGCAACGGATGCGTCGGCCTCTGGTTCGGGATCGGCTTCGTCAACAGCCACGGTCGTCTTCGCGACGGCGTTGTTTTCGGTTTCGTTCTGGGGCGCCGCGCGCTCGCCCGGCGCGGTATCGGGTTCGCCATCAGGGGCGGTCATTCCAGCGTCGTCGTCGCGGGGCGGCAACGGCGCTTTGGATTCGGTGTCTGCATCGGTATCGGTGGTGGGCGCGGGCCCGCCATCGGGTGAATTGTCCTGCGATTCGTCTTCACCTGCCAGTGGCGGGGTGTCGTCG
>NZ_QAIW01000411.1:7617-13397 GCF_003061285.1 Stenotrophomonas sp. HMWF003
CATCGCGGTCCAGCGGCAGCTGCGGTTCCAGTTCGCCCAGGTCGCGCAGTTCGGACAGCGGCGGCAGTTCGTCCAGGCGCTTGAGCCCGAAGTAGTCCAGGAAGCCCTTGGTGGTACCGAACAGGGCCGGCTTGCCGGGCACATCGCGGTGGCCGATCACGCGGATCCACTCGCGCTCTTCCAGCGCCTGGATGATGTTGCTGCTGACCGCCACGCCGCGCACCTGTTCAATTTCGCCGCGGGTGATCGGCTGGCGGTAGGCGATCAACGCCAGGGTTTCCAGGGTGGCGCGGGTGTAGCGGGTCTTGCGTTCGGTCCACAGCCGGGTGATGTAGCCGTGCACTTCATTGGTGACCTGGAAGCGGAAGCCGGAGGCCACCTCCACCAGTTCCACGCCGCGCTCGGCGCAGCCATCGCGCAGCAGTTCCAGTGCGCGCTCGATGCTGCCCGGCGGCGCCGGTTCCTCTTCCGGGAACAGGCCCTGCAGCTGCGCCAGGGTCAGCGGCTGGCTGGAGGCCAGCAGCGCCCCTTCGACAATACGGTTGATCAGCGATTGATCCATGCGTGGGTCGGGTGCTCAGTCGGATGCGTTGGCGGCGTCGGCGTCGTCGAATTCGCTGTTGAACTGCAGCGGTTCGTTGGTGTTGCCGGCAGCCAGGGATTTGACGTAGATCGGCGCCAGCGGTGCTTCCTGGACGATGTCCAGCAGCTGCTCCTTGGCCAGTTCCAGCAGGGCCAGGAAGGTCACCAGGACGCCCAGCTTGCCTTCTTCGGCGGTGAACAGCGATTCAAACCGGTAGAACTGGCCATCTTCCAGCCGCCCCAGCACGTCGCCCATGCGCTGGCGCACGCTCAGGGCCTCGCGCTTGATCGCGTGGCCGGTGAACAGCTCGGCGCGCTTGAGCACGTCGTGCAGCGCCATCAGCATTTCCTTCAGGTCCACCGGCGGCGGCAGCTTCACTGCGGCGCGGTCGGGCACGAAGGCATGTACCGGGGTGGTGTCGCGGTCCTGCCGGGGCAGGGCATCGATATCTTCGGCAGCCTGCTTGAAACGTTCGTACTCCTGCAGCCGGCGCACCAGCTCGGCGCGCGGGTCGGCTTCCTCGCCCTCGATGCTGGGCGGCCGCGGCAGCAGCATCCGCGACTTCACTTCGGCCAGGATCGCCGCCATCACCAGGTACTCGGCCGCCAGTTCGAAGCGCAGCTCCTGCATGACGTTGATGTACTCGACGTACTGGCGGGTGATCTCGGCCACCGGGATGTCCAGGATGTCCAGGTTCTGCCGGCGGATCAGGTACAGCAGCAGGTCCAGCGGGCCTTCGAAGGCATCCAGGATGACTTCCAGCGCGTCCGGCGGAATGTACAGGTCCTGCGGAATCTGCAGGACCGGTTGACCATGCACCACGGCCAGCGGCATTTCCTGCTGCTGTGGGGCGGTCGGCCGGATTTGCGGGTTCGCGTCGAGCGCGAGTTCGGAGGTCATCAAGAGTGATGTCAGTATTGCAACGGACCGGTCGCCGCACCCTCAGCCGTTCCGGAACGCCCGGCGGCAGGATGGCAAGCCATGACACGCCTGGGTCGGCGCGGTTCCACACTTCAAACAGCAAGGCGCGCCGCGACGGGCAGCGACAGAACTACGGGGAGGTCGTCTACGTGTACTGGTGTGGGGCAGCGGGTCGATCGTCGGGCGGCGGTGAAGCCGTCTACCGGCGGGGCTGCTGCGTCCAGCCACGTGCAATGGAGTCAAGAGTACGGGTTCAGCCCGGCAGTGTCCAGCGAGCCGGGCTAGAATCGTCCGGTTCGTTTAGCTGAGCCTTGGGAGTTGCCTGTGTGGTATGTGATTGAAGGCTATGACGGTGCCGACGTGTTGGCAGCCCGGATGGCGGTGCGCGGCGCGCATCTGGCCCGTTTGACCGCCCTGCGCGACGAGGGCCGGCTGCTGCTGGCCGGGCCGTGCCCGGCGATCGACAGCGAAGACCCGGGCCCGGCCGGGTTCAGTGGCAGCGTGGTGATCGCCCAGTTCGATTCGCTGGCGCAGGCCCAGGCCTGGGCCGACGCCGACCCCTACGTGGACGCCGGGGTCTATACCCGCGTGCAGGTGCGCCCGTTCCGCAAGGTCCTGCCGTGACCCGGGTCGAGCTGATCCGCGCGGCCCTGCAGCAGGCCCTGGACCCGCAGCTGCTGGAGGTGGAGGACGACAGCCACCGCCACGCCGGCCACGAAGGCGCGCGCGATGGGCGCGGCCATTTCAATGTGCACATTGTCAGCGCCGCCTTCGAAGGCAAGCTGCCACTTGCGCGCCACCGGGCGGTCTATGCCGCCCTGGGCACCCTGATGGACACCGATATCCACGCGCTGTCCATCCGCGCCGAGGCACCGGCCAAAAACGGCTGAAAGCCTTGTCCTGCCTTGTCCTGGCCAGTCCAGGACAGGGCCCCTGAAGACACGTTCATGTTACTGGCGGACGACATTGGCCTAACGTAGTGTTTACATTCAGGATTGAAAACGCTTACATTCCGCGCCAAGCCCCAGATCTCTAAGCCGTGGAGGGCGGCGAAGTGAACAAGGCAGCCATCACAATCAAAGATGTAGCCCGCGAAGCCCGGGTCTCCGTGGCCACGGTGTCGCGTGCGCTCAATGGACATGAAAATGTCGCCGAACCGGTCCGCAAGCTGGTGCTGGAGGTCGCTGCGCGCCTGCGCTACACCCCGCATGCCGCCGCGCGGAGCCTGAGCAGCCGGCGCACCAACACCATCGGTGTGGTGCTGCCGGACCTGTACGGCGAATTCTTCTCCGAGCTGATGCGTGGCATCGACGGGGTCGCCCGCGAGCGCCGCCAGCATCTGCTGGTGTCCAGCTACCACGGCGACCAGGAGCAGCAGGGCGCGGCCCTGCGTGCCATGCGCGGTCGCGTGGACGGGCTGCTGGTGTTGTCGCCGTATGCGGAAAGCCCCGGCTTCCTCACCGACAACCTGCCGCAGGCGCTGCCCACGGTCCTGATCAATACCTACCTGCCCGAGCAGGATCATCCGGTGCTCAGCATCGATGACCATGCCGGCGCGATGGCGATGACCCGCCATCTGCTCGATGTCGGCCACCGCCGCATTGCCTTCATTTCCGGTCCGGACCTCAACTTCGACGCGCGTGAGCGCCTGCGCGGTTTCCGCGATGCGCTGGCCGCGTCCGGTACCGATGCGGTGGGCATCGAGTTGCCCGGTGACTTTGACGAAGCCTCCGGCCATCGCGCTGGACAGGAGTTGCTGGCAGCCGGCGCGCTGCCCGATGCGGTGTTCGCCGCCAACGACATGATGGCGCTGGGCTGCCTGTATGCGTTCGCGCAGGCAGGCGTGCGGGTGCCGGCCGATGTTGCCCTGGCGGGCTTCGATGACATTCCGCTGGCGCGTTTCGTTCACCCGTCCTTGACGACGATGCAGGTGAGTATCGCCGACCTCGGCGATAAGGCGATGACGCGTCTGTTGCAGTTGATGGACGGCAACAACACGGAAGTGGCCGGTGACAAGCAGACGCTTGTGCCGCGCCTGATCGTGCGTGATTCGTGTAGGTCACGACCGATGGTCGTGACGCCTTTGCTGTAAATCACGACCGTTGGTCGTGATGCATTCAAACCACGCTGTAAAAAAAACGACAGGGGCCGCAAAGACGGCCACCACCACCCGGAGATTCACATGACGTATTCCAATCACCGCAACCGTGCACCGGCGCGCAGCCTGCTGACCAGTGCACTGGTTACCTGCCTGATGCTGGGCGCTGCACCGTCCCTGATGGCGCAGTCGGCCACCTCCTCGCTGCGCGGCCAGGTGGCCCAGGCCGAGGCCGGCACCGAAGTGACCGCCACCAACCTGGCCAGCGGCACCGTGCGCCGTGCCACCACCCGCGCCGACGGCAGCTACTCGCTGATGGGCCTGGACCCGGGCACCTATGACGTGGTGGCCAACGGCCAGACCCAGAAGGTGACGGTGACCGTGGCCTCGACCGCGACGCTGAACTTCAGCGGCGCGCCGGCCAACGGCGGCACCGCCAACGCCACCAACCTTGACACCGTCAACGTGGTGGCCCCGACCCTGCTGCAGGAAGTGCGTACGTCCGAAGTGGGCAAGACGGTCAGCCTGCAGCAGATCCAGACCACCCCGCAGGTGTCGCGCAACTTCCTGGAGTTCGCCGACGCGGTGCCGGGCATGATCTTCACCCGCGATGCCAAGGGCAACACCTCGCTGCGCGGCGGTGCCACCAATGCCGACGGCACCAACGTCTACATCGACGGCGTGGGCCAGAAGAGCTACGT
Organism: Stenotrophomonas sp. HMWF003; assembly: GCF_003061285.1. Classification (NCBI taxonomy): domain Bacteria; kingdom Pseudomonadati; phylum Pseudomonadota; class Gammaproteobacteria; order Lysobacterales; family Lysobacteraceae; genus Stenotrophomonas; species Stenotrophomonas sp. HMWF003. Next base: position 11,921 of record NZ_QAIW01000411.1, read on the forward strand.
CAAGGGCGGCGGCGTGGCCGGCCAGTCCGGCAGCGCCGGCAACCCGTTCCCGCAGCTGGCCATTGGCGAATACAAGGTCATCAGCGGCAACTACAAGGCCGAGTACGGCCAGGTGTCGAGCGCGGCCGTGACCGCGGCCACCAAGTCCGGTACCAACGAGTTCAAGGGTGAAACCTTCTACCGTTACACCAACGAAGACATGCGCGCCAAGACCCCGGCCGAGCGTCAGTACGGCCAGACCAAGGAAGCCTCGGCCGAGAAGGAATACGGCTTCGCGTTGGGTGGCCCGATCATCCAGGACAAGGCCCACTTCTTCGTGACCTACGAAGCCAAGCGCTTCGACCTGCCGGTCACCATCGCGCCGGAAGGCTCGGTCACCAACCGCGTCGGCCTGCTGCCGGGCGACGCCGCCGCCGGCCTCGGCCCGGCCAGCCAGCCGTTCGAGCAGGACCTGATCTTCGCCAAGATCGACTTCGAACCGACCGACAACGATCGCATCGAGCTGACCTTCCAGGACCGCGACGAGACCCAGCAGCAGTTCAGTGGCCAGACCGCGCCGGAAGCCGGCCGCGAAGTGGTCAACACCGACCGTCGTTACGCGCTGCGCTGGAACCACAGCGGCGAGCGTTACTACAACGAATTGATGGTCACCCATGAAGATTCGTTCAACAACCCGACCCCGCTGACCCTGGCCAACGGCATCACCTACACCGCACCGGACGGCACCGAAGACCGCACCCTGGTGAAGATCGGTGGCGCCTCGGCACTGGATTCGCAGGTGAAGGGCCAGAAGGGCTGGGCGATCGAAGACAACCTGACCCTGGATGGCATCCAGTGGATGGGCGACCACACCATCAAGATGGGTGCCAAGTACAAGGAAATCGATCTGTACGCCTCCGATGCGGCGCAGATCAACCCGACCTTCACCTACACCCTGGGTGACGCGGACTTCCCGTCGGACATCCCGTACAAGGCGCAGTTCGTCAAGCCGGTGAACGGTGTGTCGGGCGTGTCCGGCGAAGTGCGTTCGAAGTCCAAGCAGATCGGCCTGTACATCCAGGACGACTGGCAGGTCAACGACCACCTGCAGCTGAACATCGGCCTGCGCTGGGACTACGAAAAGACCCCGGCCTACCTGGACTTCGTGACCCCGCAGGCCGTGGTCGATGCGATCTACTCGCAGGACCCGCGCGCTGCCGCTGGCCAGACCTTCGCCGATACGCTGGCGCTGGGCGGGCTGGACATCAGCGACTACATCAGCAACGGCCACAACCGCAAGGCATTCAAGGATGCCTGGCAGCCGCGCCTGGGCTTCTCGTATGACATCAACGCCGACGAGCAGCACGTGATCCACGGTGGTGCCGGCCGTTCGTATGACCGCGACCTGTTCGACAACCTGCAGCTGGAAACCACCAAGCTGGCCCTGCCGCAGCCGACCATCTACTTCCGCAACCCGTCCACCGGCACCTGCATCAAC
>NZ_QAIW01000411.1:13437-18717 GCF_003061285.1 Stenotrophomonas sp. HMWF003
AACGGCATCGGCAACCTGCAGGCGCTGGTCGGCTCGACCAGCAATGCCGGTCTGGAAGTGGACCTGTTGAACAACAACCTGAAGGCGCCGTACTCGGATCAGTTCAGCCTCGGCATGAGCAACCAGGTCGGTGACTGGCTGACCGATGCCACCATCGCCCGCACCCTGAGCTACGACGGCTTCGCCTTCACCCTGGGCAACCGTTACCCGACCGGCCAGTTCTTCGATGACCCGCGCCTGTGCGGTGGCACCGACCCGGGCCTGAGCCAGGCCTGGAGCTGCAACGTGCCGGGCTTCGGCAGCCTGATCATCGGCCAGCAGGGCATCAAGACCCGTGCCACGCAGGTGCTGCTGTCGGCGCAGAAGCCGTTCACCAAGGAGAGCGGCTGGGGCACCTCGATCGCCTACACCTGGACCACCGCGCGCCACAACCGCGACATCAACGAGAAGTACGCCTTTGACCGCGGCCTGATCGAGGACTACCCGACCATCCGCTCCAACGGTGCCCCGCGTCACCGCCTGGTGCTGACCGGCTCCTATGCGGGCTTCTGGGACATCACCTTCGGCGGCAAGATCACCCTGGCCACCCCGACCGCGGTGAATGACTGGTACCCGGTCACCCAGTCGACCGGTTTCGACCTGCCGACCCCGGGTGCGGCCGTGCCCAACGGCAACGGCAAGTTCCTGGTCGGTGGCAAGATCTTCGGCTACCGTTCGGTTGACCTGCAGGCCACCAAGACGTTCAAGATGCCGGGCGATACCGAGCTGTATGCGCGTATCGACATCATCAACGTCTTCAACTTCGACAACTTCTCCAACTACAACTACACCAAGTCCAACGGCAAGTTGCTGGCCAGCTACAACGAGACCGGCGATATCGTCGGTACGCCGCGCCAGGTCAAGGCGGAAGTCGGCTTCCGCTTCTGATGACCGCATGACCCGTCAACGCCTTCACCGGCGTTGACGGCGGGTAACGGCCATTGGCCGTTACCCGCACGTGCACCCCGCCGGCCTGCTTGGGCAGGTTGGCGGGACTGCACAGGCGCTTGCCCATCGCCGATGGACAAGCGCGTGTGCGGTAGGTACCGGCCCGTGGCTGGTGCGCCCGTGTCCGCCCCGGCGGATTTTTTTGGATCGTGATCTGTAAACGATTTCAGCTTGGTTGAGGCTATGCTCTCCAGCACGAACATGCGCAAAAGGTGGTGGTCGATGAATGCATCTCGGATGGTGTCGCTGGCGTTGCTGTCCGTGGCCATCGCCGGTTGCCAGCAGCAGGCGCCGGACAAACCGGCAAAGCCGAAGCCGCCGGTGATCCTGGTCGAGGCCGATGCGCCGCCGCGCCCGATGAAGCCGGAGCTGCCGCCGCTGTTTGACGATATCGAACGCCGCACCTTCCAGTTCTTCTGGGATACCACCAACGAGGTCAACGGCCTCAGCCCCGACCGCTACCCGTCGCGCCCGTTTGCCAGCATTGCCTCGGTCGGCTACGCGCTCACCGCCTATCCGATCGGCGTGGAAAACGGCTGGGTCAGCCGTACCCAGGCCGTGGACCGCACCCTGCTCACGCTGAAGTTCTTCCGCGACCTGCCGATGGGCCCGCAGCGTACCGGCAAGGGCGGCTACAAGGGCTTCTACTACCACTTCCTGGACATGCAGCAGGGCCGTCGTTACGACAGCTGGGTGGAGCTGTCCAGCGTGGATACCGCGCTGCTGATGATGGGCGTGCTGTTCGCCCAGTCGTACTACAGCGGGGACGATGCCCGCGAAAAAGAGATCCGCGAGATCGCCGACACGCTCTACAAGCGCGTGGACTGGCCGTGGCTGCAGCAGCGTGCGCCGCTGATCTCGATGGGCTGGTTCCCCGAAAGCGGCTTCATCGACCACGACTGGATGGGCTACAACGAGGCGATGATGGTCTACATCCTCGCGCTCGGCTCGCCGACCCACCCGGTCAGCCCGGACGCATGGACGGTCTGGACGCGTACCTACGACAACGACTGGGGCGTCTACCAGGGCCAGGAATACCTGTCCTTCGGCCCGCTGTTCGGGCACCAGTACACGCATGTGTGGGTGGACTTCCGCGACATCCAGGATGCCTACATGCGCGAGCGGGGCAGCACCTACTTCCTCAACAGCCGTTCGGCCGCCCTGGCGCAGCGCGAATACGCCATCGCCAACCCGATGAACTGGAAGGACTACGGCGAGAACGTGTGGGGCCTGACCGCCAGCGATGGCCCGCAGAACACCACCCAGGAATACCGCGGCGAGCAGCGCCAGTTCCGCCATTACTCCTCGCGTGGCGCCGGCCTGCGCGAGAACTTCGACGACGGCACCATCGCCCCGACCGCGGCGATCGCCTCGGTGGTGTTCGCCCCGGAAGAAGTCATCCCGGCCACCGAAGAGATGCACAAGCGCTACGGCGACTACATCTATTCCAGCTACGGCTTCCTGGATTCGTTCAACCCGAGCTTCAACTACGACATCCCGATCAAGACCGGCCGGCTGGTGCCTGATCGCGGCTGGGTGGCCAGCGACTACATCGGCATCGACCAGGGCCCGATCCTGACCATGATCGCCAACTACCGGAACGATTTCGTCTGGGACGTGATGAAGAAGAACGCGCACATCCGCAAGGGTCTGGAGCGCGCCGGTTTCAGCGGTGGCTGGTTGACCCCCGAAGGCCAGGACCAGCCGTTGGAACTGCAGAAAGATGAAAAGGCCGCTTCGGCGCGCTCGGTCGGCATCGCCGAATCGCGCGCGGCAGCCGCCCAGGAACAGAAGAACAATTCCAATACGAACCGCAACCAGCAGCAGGGGAAGTAAGCAGTGCCATTGTCGTCGCGCCCCAAACTGGGTTTGAGTCTGTTGCTGCTGCTGGTCGGCAGCGTGTTGTTGTCTGGCTGTCGCAAGGAGCCGGAAGGCGTCACCGTGCGTTTCTGGGCGATGGGCCGCGAGGCCGAAGTGGTCACCGGCCTGATCAAGGAGTTCGAGGCGGAGAACCCCGGCATCCACGTCGATGTGCAGAACATCCCGTGGACGGCCGCGCACGAAAAGCTGCTCACCGCGTTCGCCGCCGACGGCCTGCCCGATGTGTGCCAGCTGGGCAACACCTGGATCCCCGAGTTCGCCGAGCTCAACACCCTGGTGCCGCTGCGGCCCTACGTGGCGCAGTCCAAGGTGGTGGATCCGGACGACTACTTCCAGGGCATCTGGGACACCAACGTGGTGCATGACGAGCTGGTCGGCGTGCCGTGGTACGTGGACACCCGCCTGCTGTACTACCGCAAGGACCTGCTGGCCCAGGCCGGCTACGACCACCCCCCGCGCACCTGGGCGGAGTGGAACGAGATGATGGCCGCCATCAAGAAGATGCAGGGGCCCAAGCGCTACGCGGTGCTGATGCCGATCAACGAGTTCGAGCAGCAGTTGTCCTTCGCCTTGCAGCAGCCCGACCCGCTGCTGCGCGATGCCGATACCCGCGGCAATTTCAGCAGCCCCGGCTTCCGCAAGACCCTGGGCTTCTACGAAAACATGTTCGCCCAGGGCTGGGCGCCGCGCATGTCCGAGACCCAGATCTCCAACGTCTGGGACGAGTTCTTCCGCGGCTTCAACGTGTTCTACCTGTCCGGCCCGTGGAATATCCGCGAGTTCAAGAAGCTGCAGCCCAAGGAACTGGAAGGCAAGTGGGGCACCGCCGCACTGCCGGGCCCGGACGGCCCCGGCGCCGGTATTGCCGGCGGCACCAGCCTGGTGATCTTCCGCTCCTCGCAGCAGAAGGAAGCGTCGTGGAAGCTGATCGAGTTCCTGTCGCGCCCGGCGATCCAGGAGCGTTTCCATTCCATCATCGGCGACCTGCCGCCGCGGCGCAGCACCTGGGAGTATCCCTCGCTGGCCAACGACCCGCTGGCGCAGCCGTTCCGCGACCAGCTGGAACGCGTGAAGCCCACGCCCAAGGTGTTGGAGTGGGAACGTATCGTGCAGGAAATGCGGATCATCACCGAACAGGTGGTGCGTGGTGGCCTTGATCAGGATGTGGCAGTGAAGGAACTGGACAAGCGCGTGGACAAGGTCCTCGCCAAGCGCCGTTGGATGCATGAGCGCGATGCACAGGAGAAGGCCGCCGGTTCGGGCGTGCATTCCAGCGCGGTGGCCACGGGAGCGGCGCAATGAAGCAGCGTTCGCTTGCCGGCTGGCTGTTCGCCGGCCCGGCCATCCTGGTGATCGGCGTGTTCTTCGGCCTGCCGGTGTTCTCGGCGCTGGCCCTGAGCATCACCGACTTCGACCTGTACGCCCTGGCCGACGGCGGCAACCTGCGCTTTGTCGGGCTGGGCAACTACATCGACCTGCTGCAGACCCCGATGTTCTGGAAGTCGCTGTGGAACACCACCTACTTCGTGATCGTCGGCGTGCCGATGTCGATCGGCGTATCGCTGGGGGCGGCGATCCTGCTCAACGCCCCGGCGGCGCGCTTCAAGGCGCTGTTCCGCACCGCGTTGTTCGCCCCGGTGGTGACCACCCTGGTGGCGGTGGCGGTGATCTGGCGCTACCTGTTCCACACCAGCTACGGCCTGGTGAACTACGGGCTGGGCCACATCGGCATCAACCCGATCGACTGGCTGGGCGATCCCAACTGGGCCATGCCGACCATCATGCTGTTCGCGGTGTGGAAGAACTTCGGCTACAACATGGTGATCTTCCTGGCCGGCCTGCAGGCGATCCCGCATGACCTGTACGAGGCCGCGCGCATCGACGGCGCCTCGCGCTGGAAGCAGTTCCTGCACATCACCCTGCCGATGCTCGGCCCGGTGCTGCTGGTGGTGGGCGTGATTACCGTGTCCGGCTACTTCCAGCTGTTCGCCGAACCCTACGTGATGACCCGCGGCGACCCACTGCAGAGCACCGTCAGCGTGCTGTACTTCATGTTCGAGGAAGGCTTCAAGTGGTGGAACCTGGGTCGCGCCTCCGCGGTGGCGTTCCTGCTGTTCCTGATCATCCTGGCCGTAACCAGCGTCATGCTGCGTTTCGGCCGCAAGAGGCAGTTGGTATGAGTCGTGAAATCGGCCAGTCGCGCTGGCATGCATGGTGGGTCAACGGGGGCTTGACGGTACTGGCGCTGGTCAGCCTGGCGCCGCTGCTGTGGATGCTGTCGGTGTCGTTCATGCCCACCGGCGAGGCGGCGCATTTCCCGCCGCCGCTGCTGCCGTCCTCGGTGACCACCGCGAACTACCACGAGCTGTTCGCGCGCACCGGCATGGGCAACAACTTCGTCAACAGCCTGGG
>NZ_QAIW01000411.1:18727-24230 GCF_003061285.1 Stenotrophomonas sp. HMWF003
CCAAGCTGCGCTTCGCCGGCCGCGAGCGCATCTTCCAGGTGCTGCTGGCCGCGCTGGTGATCCCGGCGCAGGTGGCCATGCTGCCGCTGTTCCTGCTGATGAAGCAGCTGGGCCTGGTCAACAGCTTCGGCGGGGTGATCGTGCCGGCGCTGGCCAGCGTGTTCGGCATCTTCCTGGTGCGCCAGTACGCGCGTTCGATTCCCGATGAGCTGCTGGAAGCGGCGCGCATCGATGGGGCAGGGGAGATGCGGATCTTCTTCCAGATCGTGCTGCCGATGCTCAAACCGGTGCTGGTGACCCTGTCGATCTTCACCTTCATGGGCGCGTGGAACGATTTCATGTGGCCGTTGATCGTGTTGACCGACCAGGAGCACTACACTTTGCCGGTCGCCCTGGCCACCCTGTCGCGCGAACACATCATGGACGTGGAAATGATGATGGCCGGCGCGGTGGTCACGGTGGTTCCGGTGCTGCTGCTGTTCCTGGCATTGCAGCGTTACTACATCCAAGGTCTGCTGCTGGGGAGTGTCAAAGGGTGAAACATGCCGTCGTCGCGGTGGGTCTGGGTCTTGGGCTGTTGTGGTCGCTGGCGGCCCCGGCCGCCGCGCCGGCCCCGTTGCCGGCACCAAAGGTGCTGGACAGCTTCGACGACATGACGCCCTGGAAGCTGGTGGTGTCCGACCAGGTCAGCGGCTCGCTGCGCAGCGTGGTCGGCAGTGGCGGCGGGCGTGCGCTGTGCGTGGACTACGACTTCCACGACGTGTCCGGTTACGTCGGCATCCGCCGCGAGCTGGGCATCGAGTACCCGGCCAACTACCAGTTCGGCGTGCAGCTGCGCGGCGACTCGCCGGCCAACGACCTGCAGTTCAAGCTGATCGACGCCAGCGGCGACAACGTGTGGTGGGTCAACCGGCCCGGCTACACCTTCCCCAAGGCGTGGAGCACGGTGCAGTACCGTGCCCGCCAGATCGACAAGGCCTGGGGCCCGGGCAAGGACCCGACGCTCACCCGCAGCGCCGCGGTCGAATTCACCATCTACAGCAAGGTCGGCGGCAAGGGCACGGTCTGTTTCGACCGCCTCACCCTGCAGGGCCTGCCGCCGATGGATACCTCGGCGCTGACCCCGTCGGTGATCGCCGATACCGCCACCGCGCTGCAGAGCCGCATTGCCGATGGCAAGCCGGACACGGTGTGGATCAGCGGCGGCGTGGCCGACCAGACCATCAGCCTGGACCTGCACAAGGTGCGCGAGTTCGGCGGTGCGGTGATCCAGTGGCTGCCTGGGCTGGAGGCCACCCGCTACGTGGTGCGTACCTCGCAGGACGGACGCAGCTGGAAGGAAGTGCGCGAAGTGGTCGGCGGTGGCGGCGACCGCGACTGGCTGGCGCTGCCCGACACCGAGGCGCGCTACCTGCGCTTCGATCTCAAGGGCGGCCCCAGCTGGCGCTACGGTATCCGTGACATCAGTTTGAAGCCGCTGGATTTTGCGGCGACCCCGAACGATTTCGTCCGTTCGGTAGGTGCCGATCTGCCGCGCGGTTCGGTACCGCGCGGGTTCAGTGGCGAGCAGCCGTACTGGACCCTGCTGGGTCTGGATGGCGGCCGCGAGCAGGCGTTGATCGGCGAAGATGGCGCGCTGGAAGTGGCCAAGGCCAGCTTCAGTGTGGAGCCCTTCGTGCAGGTGGACGGCAAGAAGCTGCTGAGCTGGGCCGACGTGGCCAGCACCCAGTCGCTGCAGGACGACTACCTGCCCATCGCAAGCGTCGACTGGCGCCACGACACGGCCGCGCTGAAGGTCACCGGGTTCGTGCAGGGCACGCCGGACAAGGCGCAGCTGGTGGGGCGCTACACCCTGCGCAACCCCGACAAGGTGGCCCACGACTACACCCTGGCGCTGGCCGTGCGCCCGTGGCAGGTGAACCCGCCCACGCAGTTCCTCAATACCGTCGGCGGCGTCAGCCGGATCGACAACCTGTCGGTGGAGGCCACCGACGTGGAGGTCAACGGCAGCCCGCGCCTGTACCCGGCGCAGGCCCCGGACAGCACGTTTGCCACCACCTTCGACGGCAAGCTGGACGTGGTCCACCTGGCCAGCGGCAAGCTGCCGGGCACCACCGAAGTGCGCGACCCGACCGGGCTGGCCAGCGGCGCGCTGCTGTACCGCTGGCGGCTGGAGCCGGGCCAGAGCCGCGAGGTGGCCATCGTGCTGCCGCAGACCGGCAGCTGGACGATGCCCAAGGACTTCGACGCAGCCAAGGCCCAGCAGGCCGTGGCCTCGATGTGGCGGACCAAGCTGGACCAGGTGACCCTGCAGGTGCCCGCTGCCGGCAAGCCGCTGGCCGACACCCTGCGCACCGCGCTGGCGCACATGCTGATCTCGCGGATCGGGCCGAGCATCCAGCCGGGCACGCGCTCGTACTCGCGCAGCTGGATCCGCGACGGCGCGATGATTTCCGAAGGCCTGCTGCGCATGGGCCGCAGCGACGCGGTGCGCGAGTACGTCACCTGGTATGCCCCGCACCAGTTCGACAACGGCAAGGTGCCGTGCTGCGTCGATCCGCGCGGCAGCGACCCGGTGCCGGAAAACGACAGCCACGGCGAGTTGATCTTCAATATCGCCGAGTACTGGCGCTACACCGGCGACAGCACCTTCCTGGAAGTGATGTGGCCGCACGTGCAGGGCGCCTATACCTACATGGAACAGCTGCGCCTGAGCGAGCGCACCGAGGAGAACCGCGCGCGCAACCCGGCCTTCTACGGGATGATGCCGGTGTCGATCAGCCACGAAGGCTATTCGGCCAAGCCGATGCATTCGTACTGGGACAACTTCTGGGCGCTGCGCGGCTACAAGGACGCGGCCACCATCGCCACCACGCTGGGCAAGATGGACGCCCTGCAGATCAGCGAGTCGCGCGACCAGTTCCGTGACGACCTGCAGGCCTCGCTGCTGGCTGCGGTGGCCCTGCACAAGATCGACTACCTGCCCGGCGCGGCCGAGCTGGGCGACTTCGACGCCACCTCCACCACCATCGCGCTGGCCCCGGGCGGCGAGCAGGGCCGCCTGCCGCAGCCGTACCTGGACAACACGTTCGAGCGGTACTGGAAGCAGTTCGAGGAACGCCGCGACGGCAAGCGCGAGTGGAAGGACTACACCCCGTACGAGTGGCGCAACGTGGCTGCGTTCGTGCGCCTGGGCTGGCGCGACCGCGCCTGGCAGGCCACCGAGTTCTTCTTCAAGGACCGTGCCCCGCAGGCCTGGAACCAATGGGCCGAAGTGGTCTCGCATACGCCGCGCAAGCCGTTCTTCGTCGGTGACCTGCCGCATGCGTGGGTGGCCTCGGACTTCGTGCGCTCGGCGCTGGACATGTTTGCCTACAGCCGCGACGTCGACGACAGCCTGGTGCTGGCGGCCGGCGTGCCGACGCGCTGGCTGGAAGGCAAGGGCGTGGCGATCAAAGGGCTGCGCACCCCGAACGGCCAGCTGAGCTATGCGCTCAGCCGCAGCGACAAGCAGCTGGTGCTGGACCTGTCGGCCGGGCTGGTGCCACCACATGGCGGGGTGATCCTGCCGTGGCCCTACAGTGGCGAACCGGGTAACACCACCGTCAACGGCGAACCGGCGCAGTGGCTGAACGGCGAGCTGCGCATCACCCAGGTACCGGCGCGGGTCGAGATCGACGTGCCGTCGTCGGTGCGCCGCGCCGAGCGCAAGGCGCAGTGATGGGCATGCATCGTCATCGTGCGTGGCTTCGCCGTGGCATGGCCGGATTGCTGGCATCGGCGGCGTTGCTGGCCGGCGTCGCCCTGGCCGCCGAACCCGTTGCCGTCGCCCCGACACCCGTGCCGTCGGCCAGCGCCGCGCCGGGCATGAGCATGGTCACCTTCAACCTGCACCACGACCGCGAAGACTGGCCGGCGCGGCGCAAGGTGATCCTGCGCGAACTGCAGGCGCTGCGCCCCGACGCGATTGCCCTGCAGGAAGTGATCCAGAAGCCGCACGTGCGCAACCAGGCCGCGTGGCTGGCGCGCAAGCTCGGCTACGACTACCAGTTCGTCTCCACCGACCCGCCCGGCCGCTTCAAGCGCTATGGCAATGCGCTGTTGACCCGCCGTCCGGTGCTGGCGCGCAACGACCACCTGCTGGCGCCGTTGGGCGACTACCGCACGGTGGCGCACCTGCGCATCGATGTGGACGGCCAGACGGTAAACGTCTATGCCACGCATCTGAACGAGCGCGCGGACGAGAGTGGCAGCCGCATCCGTGGCGAGCAGGTGGCCGACCTGCTGAAGTTCATCGCCGACACCGGCGGCGACGCCCCGGTGGTGATCGCCGGCGACTTCAACGCACTGGTGGATGCGGGTGACCTCAGTGCGCTGCGCAATCATTACGGTGACAGCTTCGGCAGCGTGCACGTCAACAACGAACTGGCGCAGGTGAGCACCCTCAACCGGCACTACTTCGACGCGCCGCTCCGCATCGACCATATCTTCTTCCAGCAGGACCGCCTGCTCGCGCGCGAAGCGCGGATCCTGTTCGACCAGCCGTACGCCGAAGGCCGCTGGGCCTCGGACCATTACGGCGTATGGACGCGCCTGCAGTTCGCGCCCAGCCCGGGCAGCCCGGCCGCCACCACGCCCTGAGCGCAAGGTAGAGCCACGCCATGCGTGGCTGCCCGTCCGCCGTGATGCAGCCACCAACGGTGGGTACCCACCGCTACGGTATGGCCTGCTCGCTGATCTTCTCCCACGTCTGGCCGTCGCGCGTGCGCCAGGTACCGCCGGTGGCGCAGCATCCGCCGGCACCCAACGCCATGCGCCCCAGCACGGCAATCACCGCGTCCTCTTCGTGGCGCAGTGACTGCCGCTGGCAGTCGGTGAAGAACGGGTAGGGCGGCGGTGCCAGCACTTCGGTGAGGGCGACGGCCGGTTCGCGCCCACGCGTGACCTGGAAGACCTTGCAGTCCTGCACCAGCAGTTCGATGTCCACGCCCTGCAGCCGGCCCACGAACAGGTCCTCCGGCGCGGCATCGCGCACCGCGATGGCGGCCTTGCTGAGCGGAGCAGGCGGGGCGGGCTGGCAGGCCGACACCAGCACCAGCAGCGCAGCGCAGGGGGTGAGGCGAGGGCGCCGATTCATGCGCCGAGCATGCGACAGCGCACCGAGGGCCCAAACGCAGACAGCGGCCCGAAGGCCGCTGTCTGTTTACTACGCTCCCACTGGCGCGGGATCAGGCCTTGTCGTGCTTGTCCTGATCCGGCGTGCCGGCTTCATCGGCCTGCGCGACATCGGTGGGGATGTCCTCGCGGGCTTCGGCCTGGGCCGCCTGTGCGGCGGCGTCGGTGCTGGCGGGGGTGTCGCTGCCCGCATTACCGAACAGCTGGCCGTTATGCACGACCGGGGCAGCCGGGGCGGCCTCGACGCGGGCGACCGGGGCCGGTGCGGCCTTCTCCGGTGCCGGCTGGGTCGGGTCGACCGCATCCAGCATGCTGGACTGTACGGGGC
>NZ_QAIW01000412.1:0-1091 GCF_003061285.1 Stenotrophomonas sp. HMWF003
GTGGCGGCATGGGGGCCGGCAGCGCCCATCACGACGACGACACCGCGCCGCGCTGACCTCACCGATCGTCGTGCTGTCTGCCCAGTTCGTAGGCGGGTGGCGTGTCACCCATCAGGTGCATGACGAAGTAGTCCCACATGCGGCGCATATAGTACGTGTCGTTGCGGAACAGTTCGTGGTCCTGATTGGCCAGGTACAGCAGGTCGTAGTCCTTGTTGGCGGCGTTGAGCGCGCGCGCCAGCTGCAGCGTCAGTGCCGGCATGGCGTTTTCGTCCAGGTCGCCATACACCAGCATCAGTTTGCCCTGCAGCTGCGCGGCCAATGCGCTGTTGTCCAGCGGCTGGAACACCGCAGGCACGGCCGCCGCATCGGGTCGCACCGCGCTGCCGTCGGCGTACACCGGTTGCCCACCCACCAGCCGGTCCATGCCGTGAATGCCGCCGCCGTACATGCCCTGGAAGCTGTGGCTGCCCGCCGATGCCACGCCTACGCGGTAGAAGGACGGATGGCGCAACAGTGCCCGCGCGGCACTGTAGCCCCCGAAGGAATGCCCGTAGATGCCCACGCGTGCCAGGTCCATACCCGGGTAGCGCGATGCCAGTTGCCGGATCGCGGCGACGTGGTCGTCCAGCTGCACGTCGGCAGCGGTCAGGAAGCTGCTGTCGTGAAACGCCTTGGAGCGGCCGGGCGTGCCACGCGCATCGATGCTGACCACCACGAAGCCGAGCTGGCCCAGGCTGGCGCGCGCCACCGGATTCATCGTGGCGGTGGCGTCCAGGTAGCCCACCGGGGCGTTGCTCACATGCGGCCCGCCGTACATCGCATCGATCACCGGGTACCGGCCGCCGGCGGTGTAGCCGGGTGGCAGGTACACCGTGGCGTAGATGGGGGTGCGGCCGTCGGCGGCCAGCAGCTGCTCACGGTGCGGTGGCTGCCAGCCGGCCGCACGCACGGCGCTGTCGTCGGCGTGTTCCAGTGGCAGCACCACGCGGCCGTCGCCGGTGTCGCGCAGTACGGTGATGGGCGGGCGTGACCCGCAGCTGCTGGCACCGTCGGGCCGCTGGGTGGTGGACAGCTACTCGACCGTGGCC
>NZ_QAIW01000413.1:0-1660 GCF_003061285.1 Stenotrophomonas sp. HMWF003
GCCCAGCTCAACCGCATCTACGATGAATACTGGGATGCCTCGATGCGGCTCAACCCGCTGCAGGCCACCTTCCAGGGCGATGCCCGCCACAACGACCAGCTACCCAACATCCTGTCGGCCGCCTACCGCCAGCAGTCGCATGATTTCACCGTGGAATGGCTGGGCAAGGTCGAGAAGATCGGCACCGACGGCCTGACCGGGCAGGACCTGCTCAGCTACGAAATCTTCGTGCGCGACGCGCGCATGTCGCTGGCCGCCGAGAAGTACCCCAGCTGGATGCTGCCGGTCAGCCAGTACTACAACCTGGGCAGCATCATGGCCATCCTGGGTTCCGGTTCGGGCGCGCAGCCGTTCAATACCGTGGCCGACTACGACAGCTGGTCCAAACGCTCGCTGGGGATCGCACCGCTGTTCGACCAGGCCGTGGCCAACATGCGCGACGGCATGAAGGCCGGCGTGGTGCAGCCGCGCGACCTGATGGAAAAGGTGCTGCCGCAGCTGGATGCGGTGATCAAGCCGACCGCCGAGGAGAGCATCTTCTGGGCCCCGGTACGCAACATGCCCGAGGACTTCCCGGAGGCGGACAAGGCGCGCATCAGCGCCGAGTACAAGCGCATGATCGAGTACCGCATCATGCCGGCCTACCGCGCCCTGCGCGGCTTCATCGCCACCGAATACCTGCCGGCGACGCGCACCAGCGATGGCCTGGGCGCGCTGCCCAACGGCCAGGCCTGGTACACCCAGAACATCGTGCAGAGCACCGCCGCCACCCTGGATGCCAGGCAGATTCACGCCGTGGCCGAACAACGCGTGGCCAGCCTGCAGGCGCAGATCGCCGCGACGCTCAAGGACAACAAGATCCGCGGTTCTCAGCAGAAGGTGCTGCGCAACATGCGCACCGACCGCAGTTTCCAGTACGCCAACAGCGAGGCGTTGCTGACCCGCTACAAGCAATTGCAGGCCCAGGTGGGCAGCCGCCTGCCGGCCCTGCTGGGCACCCTGCCGAAGGCGCCGCTGGAGGTCCGTGCGGTTGAACCCGAACGTGCCGCCAGTGCGTCGGCGGTGGCCTACCAGCCGCCCCTGCCCGACGGCATGCGTCCGGGCATCCTGTACGTCAACACCACCAACCTGCCGAGCCGCCGCCGCTGGGCGGCGCCGATGCAGTTCCTGCATGAAGGCATTCCCGGCCACCACGTGCAGCTGGGCCTGCAGCAGGAGCTGGACAAGCTGCCGCGCTTCCGCCGGCTGGGCGGCGATATCGCCTTCATCGAAGGCTGGGGCCTGTATGCCGAATCGCTGGGTGAGCAGCTGGGCGTGTACCAGGACCCCTACGAGCGCATCGGCTACCTGCAGGCCGCGCTGACCCGCGCTGCGCGCATGGCCGCCGACACCGGCGTGCATGCGCAGGGCTGGAGCAAGCGCCAGGCCGTGGATTACCTGGTCAAGACCGCCGACATGCCCACCGAAGATGCCACCGCCGAAGTCGAGCGTTTCATGGCCCTGCCCGGGCAGACCCTGCCCAACGGCCTGGGCGAACTGAAGATGGTGGAGCTGCGCGATCGCGCCAAGGCCGCGCTCGGCCCGCGCTTCGACCTGCGCCGTTTCCATGAGGAAATCCTGCGCGACGGCTCGATGCCGCTGGACATCCTCGACGCCAAGA
>NZ_QAIW01000413.1:1670-3344 GCF_003061285.1 Stenotrophomonas sp. HMWF003
CCCTGATCGCCTGCGTTACCGCAGCAGGCTGATGGCGGGCGGCCTGGTCTGGCTGGGCCTGCTGGCGGCGGGTGGCGCGCTGGCAGCGCCGGCGCTGTCGCCACCCGACCCCGGCATCGACGCCCTGCTGCAGCGTTATGACGGTCAGGTTCCGGGCGCGGCGGTGCTGGTCCTGCACGAGGGCCAGCCGGTATTCCAGCGCGGCTACGGGCTGGCGGTGGTCGAAGACCACACGGCCGTGACCGCCCGGACCAACTTCCGCCTGGCCTCGGTCAGCAAGCAGTTCACCGCCGCGGCAATCCTGCTGCTCGCCGAGGACGGCGCGCTGCGCCTGGACGACCCGCTCAAACGCTGGCTGCCGTCGCTGCCCGCCGCCGCCGACGCGATCACGCTGCGCCACCTGCTCAGCCATACCGGCGGCCTGCTCGACTACGAAGACCTGATGCCCGCCGCGGCCACCACGCAGGTGCACGACATCGACGTGCTGCACCTGCTGGACGCCCAGGACCGCACCCTGTTCCCTCCGGGCAGCCAGTACCGCTACAGCAACAGCGGCTATGCGCTGCTGGCGCTGGTGGTGGCCAAGGCATCGGGCCAGGACTTCGCCACGTTCCTGCGCACCCGGATCTTCCAGCCGCTGGGCATGCGCGACACCGTGGCCCACCAGGACGGCGTGGACGACGTGGCCCGGCGCGCCTATGGCTACAGCGAGGTCGACGGGCGTTGGCAGCGCACCGACCAGAGCCCGACCAGCGCGGTGCTGGGCGACGGCGGCATCTACGCATCGCTGGAGGACCTGGCCCGCTGGGACGCGGCGCTGTACGACCAGCGCCTGCTCACCGCCGCCTCCCTGCGGCAGGCCTTCGCCCCGGCCACGCGCACCAACGAGCCGGACGTGCCGTTCTACGGCTTCGGCTGGCGGCTCAACGGCGACGCGCAATGGCACAGCGGCGAAAGCATCGGCTTCCGCAACGTGATCCTGCGCTATCCCCGCCAGCACCTGACGGTCATCATCCTGACCAACCGCGATGGCCCCGAACCCTATCCGCTGGCGCTGCAGATCGCCCAGCGCTGGCTGGACACCCTGCAATGACGCCCCCCAACGATACCCCGCTGCTCGGCATCCACCACGTGGCCGTGATCGGCGCGGACTACGCCCGTTCCAAGGCCTTCTACACCCAGGTGCTGGGCCTGCGGGTCCTGGACGAGAACTACCGCGCCGCACGCGATTCCTGGAAGCTGGACCTGGCCCTGCCCGACGGCAGCCAGCTGGAGCTGTTCTCCTTCCCAGCTGCCCCGCCCCGGCCCAGCCGCCCCGAAGCGCAGGGTCTGCGTCACCTGGCCTTCCGGGTGGCGGCCCTGGAACCGATGATCGCGCGGCTGGCCGCCGCCGGTGTCGACTGCGAACCGATCCGCACGGACGCGTACACCGGCCGCCGCTTCACCTTCTTCGCCGATCCCGACGGGCTGCCGCTGGAGCTGTACGAAATCGCCTGACCCCGTTGCCCATACCCCGGCGAATGGGTATACAGTCGGCCTGTACCGGCACTGCGCCGGCCTTCACCGACATCCCTGGGAGGGGAACATGCGCAAGACTTTGAAGACCCTGTTGCTGGCGCTGCCGCTGATGCTGGCCGCGATGTCGGCCAGCGCCGCCGATGGGGCGGTTGGCCG
>NZ_QAIW01000414.1:0-2774 GCF_003061285.1 Stenotrophomonas sp. HMWF003
GACTGGAACGGGTCGGCCGCGTACTCGGCGCTGGTCAGCCCGCCCGGCATGCGGCCGCTGCCTTCAAAATGATGCAGCGACAGCGCCAGGTCGCCTGCGTTGCCCAGCGCGTAGGACGCCTTGAGCAGCACATCGTCGATGTCGGTGCTGTCGTTGCTGCTGCGCCAGCCCTCGCCATGGGTGCCCGAATACAGCAGCGCCATGCCCAGGCCGCCATCGGTGGTGCCGCCCACGAACAGGCTGGGCACGGTTTTCAGGTGGCCGCTGCGGCCGTAGAGCTCGCTGCTGAAACCCAGCGTGCCGGCGAAATCGGTCGGAATGGCGCGGGTCACGAAGTTGATGATGCCGCCCACGTTCTGTGGCCCGTAGCGCACCGAGCCGGCGCCGCGCACCACGTCCACCGATTCCAGGTTGCCCAGCGCTACCGGGGCCAGCGACAGCTGCGGCTGGCCGTAGGGTGCATACGACATCGGCACGCCATCCATCAGCACATAGGAGCGCGGCGACAGGCGCGAGGTCAGACCGCGCACGCCGACGTTGAGCGAAACATCGCTGCCGCCGGTGCCGTTGCTTTCCTGCACCTGTACGCCGGGGATCTGGCGCAGCACGTCGCGCACACTGGTCGCGCCGCTTTCGGCGATGCGTTGGGATTCAACGATGCTGCGCGCGCCAGGGTGGTCGAGCAGCTTGGCCTCGGTGGGATTGTCAAGCCAGTTGCCGGTGACGGTGACCGCATCCAGTTCGGTCGGGCTGGCCGATTGCGCGCTCACGGCACACGGCAGGGCGGCGAGGGCAGTAGCAAGCGCGCACGCGATCGGCGACGGTCGCGGGCAGGACGAACGGGGCAACATGGGCACGACACTTCCGGTAGTGGGGGCGAACGCCGGCGGATCCTACCGGAAATGGGAATCATGCGCATCGCGCGGGGCGTTCAGCGTCGCCCCGCGGCGATGCGGTGTCGGCTAGGCCCGTACCCAGCGTGCGGCGATGCCAATGCCAGCCAACGCAACAGCCACCAGGCAGAAGGCGAACACCAGGCTGCTGGCCTGCGCCACGAACCCGATGAAGGCGGGGCCTGCCAGTACACCGGCGTAACCGAGCGTGGTGATCGCCGGAATCGCCAGGCTTTCCGGCATCGCCTTCTGGTTGCCGGCCATCGAGAACAGCGCCGGCACGATGTTGGCGCAGCCGAGCCCGATCAGCGCATAGCCCAGCAACGCCAGCGGCAGCAGCGTGGCAAAGGTGACCAGCGCGAAACCACCGGCGGCCACCAGGCTGCCGAGCAGGATGGCGCGGTGCCGCCCCAGCGCGGCCACCACGCCGTCGCCGACCAGGCGGGTCACCGTCATGGCGATGGCGAACGTCATGAAGCCCAGCCCGGCGTGCGACGGCGGCACCTGCTGAACCTCGTGCAGGAATACCGCGCTCCAGTCGAGCATGGCGCCCTCGGCCAGGAAGGCCACGAAACACAGCACGCCGATGCCCAGCACCACCCCATGCGGCACCGCGAACACCGGGGCACCGGCCGGCGCCTTGTCGCGCCGCCAGTACGGCAGCGACAGGGCCAGCAGCGCGGCCATCACCGCGACGGCCAGCAGGCACACCAGCCACGGCGGCAGGTGCAGCGCGAGCAGCCCGGTCATCGCCGCGGCGCCCACCGCGCCGCCGATGCTGTAGAAGGCGTGGAAGCCGGACATCATCGGCCGGCCGCTGTCACGCTCGACCATGACCGCCTGGATGTTCATCGTGCAGTCGCACGCGCCCACCCCGGCGCCGAACACGAACAGGGCCAGGCCCAGCGTCCAGGGCGAGGGTGCGATGGCCAGCAGGGGCAGGCTGGCGATCACCATCAACAGCGTGCCGATCATCACCGCGCGGCACCCATGGCGGGCAGCGAATATGCCCGCCAGCGGCATCGCCAGCAGGGAGCCTGCGCCCAGGCACAGCAGCACCAGGCCCAGCGAGCCCTCATCGAGCCCGGTGCGGGTCTTGGCGAAAGGTACCAGCGGCGCCCAGGCGGCGGTGGCGAAGCCGGGCAGGAAGAAGGCGGCGCGGGTGGCGTGTTGCTCGACGCGGGTACCGGCCAGCGATGCGTGGGTCAGTGTGGACATATCGGGCTCACTCCGCAGCGGCGTGGTGGATGTCGACGCCGCGGCGCGCGAACGCCTCGGCCTGCGCGGGTGGGGCATCGGCCTCCAACACCAGCACGTCGATTCGTTCGACCGCGCCGATCCGGTGCGATGCCTGGGCGCCCAGTTTTTCGTTGCTGGCCACCACCACGCAGCGGCTGCTGGCGGCGAGCATCGCCCGCTTCAACGCGGCTTCTTCGCCATCCACGGCCCACAGCCCGGCCTCGGCATCCACCGCGCAGGTGCCGATGAAGCACACATCCACGCGCAACGCGGCGATCGCTTCCAGCGCCTGCGCGCCCACGGCCGCGCCGATCCGCGGATCCAGCCGGCCGCCGATCAGGGTGACCTCGAACCCGCTGCGTGCCATCAGCAGCAGCGCGATGTCCGGGGCATTGGTGATCACCCGCAGGCCTTGGTTGTCGGGCAGGCACGCGGCAATGGCACTGTTGGTGGAACCGGCATCCAGCAGCACCTGCTCACCCGGACGCACATGCAGGGCGGCCGCACGCGCCAGCGCCTGCTTCTGTTCGCGCTGCAGGGCATGGCGGTCGGCCAGCGGCGGGAACTCCGGGGCCGCCGGCAACGCGCCGCCGTATACCTTGCGGCACAGGCCCTGGCTGGCCAGATCGCGCAGGTCGCGGC
>NZ_QAIW01000414.1:2784-3287 GCF_003061285.1 Stenotrophomonas sp. HMWF003
CCCATCTGCAGCGCAAGCTGGGCCGAGAACACGCGGCCCTGCTCTCGTAGCAGGTGGAGGATGGTCTGTTGGCGTTCGCCGGGGAGGGCTTCAGGATGCATGCGGGTTCTCGAGGCGTTGTGGAGAAAACCGGAGAACCATGCATGAATACGCGGTGGATCACCCGGTCTGGTAGGTGAATATACCGCAATGTGCAGCGCAATGTGCATTAACGTGCAGATCAGGCTGCGTGATTGTGCACGATGCAAGCCTGCTTTAGTCCGCGCGGAGCAGTTCCGGCTGGATCACCCCGGCCACCCAGTCCATGAACGCGGTGACCCGGTGGGGCAGGTGGCGGCGCTGCGCGTACAACAACGTCACCGGCATCGGCTCGGCGGCGAGCTGGGGCAGGACCTCCACCAGGGTGCCGGCGGCCAATGCCTGGCGCACGCCCAGCCGCGGCACCTGGATGATGCCCAGGCCCGCCAGCGCGGCGGCGTTGTAGCCCTCGCCACTGTTGACCG
>NZ_QAIW01000414.1:3301-3811 GCF_003061285.1 Stenotrophomonas sp. HMWF003
ATCGGCAGGCTGCGGTAGCCGCCCTGGTCATCGGGGTACTCGAAGCCCGGCGAGCGCTGGCCCAGCGTGCCTACGTAGTGGATCAGCGCGTGATCGTGCAGGTCGGCGAGCGTGTGCGGGGTGCCGCGCGCGGCGAGATACGCCGGGCTGGCGCAGTTGGCGATCTGCATGTTCCCCAGCGGCCGGGCCACCAGCGTGTTGTCGTCCAGGCTGCCCACCCGCAGCACGCAGTCGAAGCCTTCGCGAACGAGGTCGACGCGGCGGTCGGTGCCGCTGAGCTCGATCTCCAGCCCCGGATGCTGCGCAAGGAAGCCGGGCAGGTGCGGGATCACCAGCTGGCGGGCCAGGCCGCTGGACATGTCCACCCGCAGCCGGCCCTTGAGCTGGCTGGTGTCGCGGCGGAACATGCCCTGCAGCTCTTCCATGTCGTCGAGCAGGTCGCGGGCGCGCTGCTGGAACTGCAGGCCGTCGGCGCTCAGCCGTACCCGGCGGGTGGTCCGGTGCAGCAAC
>NZ_QAIW01000415.1:0-1681 GCF_003061285.1 Stenotrophomonas sp. HMWF003
GGCCTACCGTTACTCCGCCGTGTGGGGCGCCCATGAAGGCTCGCTGCTGCTGTGGGCGCTGGTCTTGGCGCTGTGGAACGGCGCCGTTGCGCGGTGGTCGCGGCAATTGCCGGTACAGGTGCTGGCGCGCGTCCTGGGCGTGCTGGGCATCATCAGCGTCGGCTTCCTGGCCTTCCTGATCTTCACCTCCAACCCGTTCGCGCGGCTCCTGCCGGCGCCCCTGGAAGGCCACGACCTCAACCCGCTGCTGCAGGACCCGGGCCTGATCATCCACCCGCCGATGCTGTACCTGGGCTACGTGGGCTTCGCGGTGCCGTTCGCCTTCGCCATCGCCGCGCTGCTGGAAGGGCGCGTGGATGCGCGCTGGCTGCGCTGGACCCGGCCGTGGACCAACGTGGCGTGGGGCTTTCTGACCCTGGGCATCGCGCTGGGCAGCTGGTGGGCGTACTACGAACTGGGCTGGGGCGGCTGGTGGTTCTGGGACCCGGTGGAAAACGCCAGCTTCCTGCCGTGGCTGGCCGGCGCGGCGTTGATCCACTCGCAGGCGGTCACGGAAAAGCGCGGCAGCTTCGCCAGCTGGACGCTGCTGTTGGCCATTGCCGCCTTCGCGCTGTCGCTGCTGGGCACCTTCCTGGTTCGCTCGGGCGTGCTCACCAGCGTGCATTCGTTTGCCGCCGATCCCACGCGCGGCACCTTCATCCTGATTTTCCTGGCCCTGGTGATCGGCGGCGCACTGCTGCTGTACGCGCTGCGCGCCGGTGCGCTGGGCAACGACGACCCGCGCCGCGGCTTCATGCCTACCTCGCGCGAAACTCTGCTGCTGGCCAACAACCTGCTGCTGGCCGCGGCGTGCGCGATGGTGCTGTTGGGCACGCTGTACCCGCTGCTGGCCGATGCGCTGGGGCTGGGCAAGGTGTCGGTCGGCCCGCCCTACTTCGGCACCCTGTTCCTGCTGCTGATGGCGCCGCTGGTGGCGCTGCTGCCATTCGGCCCGCTGGTGAACTGGCAACGCGACCAGGCCTCGCGCGCGCTGGCGATGCTGGCGCCGTGGGCAGTGCTGGCGCTGCTGCTGGGGGCCATCGCCTACTTCATGGCACCGCAGGGCGCACTGAAGACCGCGGCCGGTGTGACCGCCGCCGCCTGGGTTGCCTTCGGGACCGCGCGCTTCGTGTGGAGCCGGCTGCGTGGCAATGGCCGCTTCACCGCCGAAATGGTCGGCATGCTGCTGGCCCATGGCGGCGTGGCGGTGTTCCTGGCCGGGGCCTTGCTGGTGGAAGCCCTGAACGTGCAGCGCGAGGTGGCGCTGTCGCCGGGCCAATCGCTGCACGTGTCCGGGTATGAAGTGCGCTTCGAGGGCGTGGACCACCAGCAGGGGCCCAACTACACCGCCGACCGCGGCCACATGCGCATCCTGCGCAACGACCGCGACGTGGCCCTGCTGCACCCGGAAAAGCGCGCCTACGCCAGTGGCGGCCAGATGATGACCGAAGCCGGCATCCATGCGCGCCTCACGGGCGATGTGTACGTGGCGCTGGGCGAGCCGCTGGGCAACAATGCCTGGGCGGTGCGCGTGCACGTCAAACCGTTCGTCCGCTGGATATGGCTGGGCGCACTGCTGATGGCCCTGGGCGGTTTCGTCCCCGCCGCCGACCGCCGTTTCCGCCGTCCCTGAGTCCTGGAG
>NZ_QAIW01000415.1:1691-3496 GCF_003061285.1 Stenotrophomonas sp. HMWF003
GCCGACCGCCGTTTCCGCCGTCCCTGAGTCCTGGAGTTGCCCCGTGTCTGATCCGCGTCCCGTTTCCCGCCCCCTGCCGCCCGTGGCCATCGTCATCGGCGTGCTGTTCTTCTTCGGGCTGTTGGGGCTGATGGTGTACGGGGTGATGAAGTCCGGCGCGCCCGACCGCGACGTGCTGCCCTCGGCCTTGATCGGCAAGCCCGCCCCGGCCTTCACCCTGCCGGTGCTGCACGATCCCACCATCAAGGTCAGCAGCAACGAACTGCGCGGCGCGCCGTACGTATTGAACGTGTGGGGCAGCTGGTGCGCGGCCTGCCGCGAAGAACACCCGGTGCTGACTCGCTTCGCCGAAACCAAGCGCGTGCGCGTGATCGGCTACAACTGGAAGGACGAACCGGCCGACGCCCTGCGCTGGCTGGAGCAGCTGGGCAACCCGTTCGTGCTGGTGCTGGCCGACATCGAAGGCCGCACCGCGATCGACTGGGGCGTCACCGCCGCGCCGGAAACCTTCCTGGTGGACGCCCGTGGCGTGGTGCGCTGGAAGTACAGCGGCGCCCTCACCCAGCGGGTGGTGGACACCCAGCTGATTCCCGAACTGGACAAGGTGGAGCGCAGCCATGCCAATGCCCAGACCACGCTGCCTGCCGCGCCGTAAGCTGCCCGCGCTGCTGCTCGGCGGCCTGCTGGCCGCTGCGGCACTGCTGCCGGCGATAGCCAGCGCGCAGGCGGTGTCCGACCCGACGCCGCTGCATTACCGCGACGCCGCCGAAGAGGCGCGCTTCCATGCCCTGGCGGCCGAACTGCGCTGCGTGCAGTGCCAGAACCAGTCGCTGGCCGATTCCAACGCGCAGATCGCGCACGATCTGCGCCGTGAAGTGCTCACCCTGATGCAGCAGGGCCACGACGACGCGCAGATCAAACAGTTCCTGGTGGACCGCTACGGCCCGTTCGTGCTGTACCGCCCACCGATGGACGCCCGCAACAGCCTGTTGTGGTTCGGCCCGGCCGTGCTGCTGCTGGGCGGCGCCGGCGTACTGGTGTGGGTGGTGCGCCGACGCAGCCGCCAGCTGCAGCCGATGGACAACAGCGAGGAGCGCTGGTGAGCGGATCGTGGTTACCGACAATCGCCGCCATGGTCGCCACGGCCGTCGGCCTGGTGGTGCTGTGGCCGCTGCGCGCCGCAGGCCGACGCGCGCCCTTCATCGTGATGGTGGTGGCCGTGGGCGTGGCCGGCTCGGCGCTGTATTACCTGGTCGGCACGCCAGAGGCCGCCGCGCCGACCGCGCGCACGGGCGAACCGGCCAGCCTGCGCGAGGGCGTGGTGGAACTGGAGCGCGCGCTGGAGCGCGACCCGCAGCGCGCCGACGGCTGGGCCCTGCTGGGCCGCTCGCAACAGGCCCTGGGTAACCTGGCCGAGGCCAACCGTGCCTTCGCCCGTGCCGTGCAGCTGGCCCCGGATGAGCCCGAGCTGCTGGTGGAGGCCGCACAGACCCGCGCGCAGGCCGACCCGGCCAAGCAGTTCGACGACACCGCGCTGCAGTGGCTGCGCCATGCGCAGCGGTTGGCGCCGGGCAGCGAGCGCGCCGGCTGGCTGATCGGCATTGCGCAGCGCCAGCGCGGCCAGGATGCCGAGGCAGCGGCCACCTGGGAAGCACTGTTGCCGCGGCTGGACCCGGGCGCGGCCACCGCGCTGCGCGAACAGATCGCCATTGCCCGCGAGAAGGCCGGGCTGCCCGCCGCAGCGGCGCCGTCTGCGGCGGCCACCGCCGCACCCGCGCCCGCACTCACCGTCACGGTCGCGCTGG
>NZ_QAIW01000415.1:3506-10399 GCF_003061285.1 Stenotrophomonas sp. HMWF003
CAGCATCTTCGTGATCGCCCGCATTCCCGGCGGCCCGCCGATGCCGGTGGCCGTGGAAAAACACCGGCTGGCCGACCTGCCGCTGCGGGTCACGCTGGACGACGCCGACAGCCCGATGCCGACCCAACCGTTGTCGGCGCTCAACGAGGTGGAGGTGTTCGCGCGGTTGTCTGCCTCCGGCCAGGCCAACCGGCAGGAGGGCGACGTCGATTCGCCCGCGGTACGCGTGCCGCTGCCGCATGCCGAACCGGTGCCCCTGCTGATCGGCGGACCATGAGCCGGGCTGGAACGATGCAGCGTGCCGCCACTGGCACGGCACGTTGACCGGACCCGGCTAAAATGCGCGCATGACTGAATTCATCCCGCCCGGTACGCGGTACCACGCCCTGCCCTCGCCCTTCCCGTTCAAGCGCGGTGGCCAGCTGCTGGACGCGCATGTGGCCTATGAAACCTGGGGCACGCTGGACGCGCAGGCCAGCAACGCGGTGCTCATCGTCACCGGCCTGTCGCCCGACGCGCACGCCGCCGCCAACGCCAACAACCCGGCCGCCGGTTGGTGGGAAGGCATGCTCGGCCCGGGCAAGGCAATCGACACCGACCGCTGGTTCGTGATCTGCGTGAACTCACTGGGCAGTTGCAAGGGGTCCACCGGCCCGGCCACGATCAACCCGGCCACCGGCGAACTGTACCGGCTGCAGTTCCCGGAGCTGTCCATCGAAGACGGCGCCCGCGCCGCCGTCGAGGTGGTGCGCGCGCTTGGCGTGGCGCAGCTGGCCTGCGTGATCGGCAACTCGATGGGCGGCATGACCGCGCTGGCGCTGCTGTTGCTGCACCCGGGCATCGCGCGCAGCCACATCAACATTTCCGGCAGCGCGCAGGCGTTGCCGTTCTCGATCGCGATCCGCTCGCTGCAGCGCGAAGCGATCCGGCTGGATCCCAAGTGGGACGCCGGCCGGTACAGCGAAGACAGCTATCCCGAATCGGGCATGCGCATGGCGCGCAAGCTGGGCGTGATCACCTACCGCTCGGCGCTGGAATGGGACGGCCGGTTCGGCCGCGTGCGGCTGGATTCGGACCAGGCCGACGACGACCCGTTCGGCCTGGAGTTCCAGGTGGAAAGTTACCTGGAAGGCCACGCACGCCGCTTCGTGCGCTTCTTCGACCCCAACTGCTACCTGTACCTGAGCCGCTCGATGGACTGGTTCGACCTGGCCGAATACGCCGACGGCGACGTGCTGGCCGGGCTGGCGAAGATCCAGGTGGACAAGGCGCTGGCGATCGGCGCCAACACCGACATTCTGTTCCCGGTGCAGCAGCAACAGCAGATCGCCGACGGCCTGCGGGCCGGGGGCGCCGACGCGCACTTCATCGGCCTGGATTCGCCGCAGGGGCATGATGCGTTCCTGGTGGATTTCGCACGGTTCGGGCCGGCCGTGGGCGAGTTCCTGCAGGCACTGTGAAGCACGCGCGCCGCTACCTGGCGCTGGCCGCAGCAGGCGCGCTGATCGCGATGACGGTCACTGGCGTGTTGCCGCTATGGCTGGGCGCCTGGTATGCGCTCACCAGCGTGGTCGCGTTCGGCCTGTACGGACATGACAAACGCGCCGCCCGTCTGGGCAAATGGCGAACACCCGAGCGCACCCTGCAACTGCTGTCCTTCGCCGGCGGCTGGCCCGGCGCATTGCTGGGTCAGTCGGTGTTCCGTCACAAGCACCGCAAGACCGCGTTTCAATGGGTCTTCGCCCTGTGTGTGGTGGCCAACATCGCCACATTGGCCGTATTCCTGAGAGACATCCCCCGGTAGAGCCACGCCATGCGTGGCTGACGCACCCATCGGGCGCCCCATCACCCAGGCGCCCGACCCAGACACACCGCCAGCGCGATCTTCAATCCCCGCCAAACGGACTGCACCGCCATCCGTGCTGGTGCTGCACCCACTCCTCCAGGTTCCTGTCGTCGACAGCCACCGGACCGCACTCGCCCGCCACGTACTCCCGCATCAGCCGGCCCAGCACCTGGTCAGCGGCACGATGCTCGCGCGCTGCCGCCGCCTGAAAACGAGCGCGCAACCCGGCGTCCACCTCGACCTGCATCAGCACGCACCGGTTCATGCCTGCTCTCCATCAGTGGACGCCGACGCACGGGCCGCTTCCCGTGCAAGCCGCTGCAACTTCCTGGGAATCTTCACCGGCACCGGCACCGGTCGCTCGATCACCGTGAGCGTGATACGGCCATGCTCCGCTTCGATCTTGAGACGTGAGCCTACGTCGAAGCCCAGCTTGTCCAGCCAGCGGCCGCGCAGACGTACGTATGGAATCACCTCTACGCTGCCGCGCTCCTCGCGGATGGGGTACAGCTGTGCACCCACTTTGCAGCTTGGGGCTGGGCGGGCGTAGGGTTTGCGCTTGGGCGGCTCGAAGAAGGGTGTGTCAGCCCATGGTGTTCGCATGATGCACCTCCTGATAGGAATCGCCCTCGCCGGGATGGCGAGGGTGTCGGGAGGTTAGAAACCGCAGAGAGGCCGGCGGGCGTATTCCCCCGTGAGGGTGTTGTATTAGCCACCCTCCCGACGCAGGAGTACCAACGTTATCTCTCTGGGAGTTTCTACGCTCCGGTGAACACCATGCGCGCTCATGAAGAACATGGGAAATCGCTTGTTTCTGTTGATATGCGGTGGTTGGTTCACTGCGTCTAACCAACTGTCGCAACGGACTCATCGGCCATCTGCGGGGCGACACAGGACTACCGCACAGCGACTGACTGATTTCGCGTGCAGACAGGCGCTGGATACCTGGGTGCCCCAAAACGAGCTGCTTCTGGCCCACGTGCTCAGCCGGCGTAAGGCGTGTGGATATAGAACACCTTCCGGACTGCAGGGCTGATGATCAGCGTGCCAGCCCTGCCGACTGCGTAGAAGCTTCCAGGACGGTTGACCGCTGCCTCGATCTGGCGCGCCACGTCTTCATGGTGCCGCACCATGCGCCAGTCTCTCTGTGTGAAATAGTCCGGCACCAGGAAAGTGCCGGCTTCCGCATTCAACTGCCAGTGCCGGCCCGGTGCCATGGGCGTCCGCCTCCAGCCACCGTGCTGGGAGTAGTCGCCCCGCCAACCCTCCAGCCACTTGCTCCTGTTTGGGGGAAGCGAGTTCAGGTAAACCTCCCCACCCGCAGTGATATTGGCAATGGCGTCAGGTGGCAACGCGTAAACACGTACGCCAGCGTCCGCCAGGGACCACGTGATTCGTCCGTCATGGAGGATGCTGTCCACCCCTAGTGCACGAGGCACATCCTGAAGCATTGAGGCATTCGTAACAGCGACGTACCCCGCCAGAGGGCCGCCCACCAGGAAAATGATCGCCGCCACAAACAGTGGTTTTGAACTACGGTAGACGGCTAGCAGCCCGGTTATCGCGAGCCCAAGGGCCAGCGCACTCATGAGCAGCACGCCATATACGACCATCATCGGTTGTCCTCCACACGACACGTGGCCCAGCCTGCCTGCGGCGCATGAAGTGGCTATGAGTTGCCTGTGAAGTGGGCACGAATTGGATGGGGGTACTGATTGGGATGGCCGCTTCCGGCCAGAAGCAGTCGTCGCGAAGGCGGTCTCGGTTCCAGCCGGTAGTGGCACTCGCATCCCCAACCTAAGCTGCCTCTAGTTGGCTGAATATCTGGAGCGGAATCCGCACCAGTAGCAAATTGCAAAGCGAGCACCCGCTGCTTCCGCATGAGCTTGCGTCAACTGCTGGTCGGCGAGAAGTTCTGTGCTCCGCGCATCTTTCGCCACTGGATCCACGCGATCGCGGCGACGAGGAAGACGCTGCACAGGTAACTGCCTTCCGGTCCTTCCGCGCCACCGGTCAGGGCGTCGGGACCATACGGCCGCAGCGCCACCAGTAGCGCCGGCAAGTGCGAATCCATGCCGGTGACGGGTAATTCGAAGCCGGTCGCGAGCAACCAGTTCCACCCCGCGTGCCAGCCCATCACGCCCCAGATATTGCCGGTCCGCAGCACCCAGGCGCAGGCGAACAGCGAGAACAGGAACGAACCAAGCGTAACCAAGGGCGGCTGGTGCGGACTGAAATGCAGGAAGCAGAAAACGAGCGACACCAGCAGCACTGCCACCGTGACATTAGTCTTGCGCGCCACCACCGACAGCATCCAGCCGCGGAAGATGGCTTCCTCCACGCTCGCCTGGAAAATGAAACCCAATAGCAGCAGACCGATGTGCAGCAGACTGACGGGCGACCGCCAGGCCGGCCCCAAGTCCGCCGCCTGCATGCCGCCAGCCATCCAGATCGCGGCTACGACCAGCGCGATCGTGCAGAATCCAACGGCCAGTCCGTGCAGGAAGGTTTTCAGTGGCGACGGACCGGTCAGCCCGATACTCGCCAGCGAGCGCCCTTCGACGAAGCGTACCCAGGCGAGCACGGCCGCCAGCGTCGGCGCGAAGCCAATCCACAGCAGCGCATTCAAGCCAGCGAGGCCGATCGGATCGCCGCGCGGCGTCGACCAATGCTGCGACTGCATCCATCCGTCCAGCACGATCACCGGTACCGCGTTGAAGAGGATCATCAGCATCGGCGTCAGCCAGGCCCAAGGCAGCCAGCCGCGGGCCGGATCGGGCGAATACAGGGCAACGGGGGTCATGCGGGGCTCCAGGTCGACGTGATCGCCGCTGCAAGTTGCCACCCGCGCGGGGGCGCGGCAACCCGTTTGCGACCAAGCCACAGAAGCCGCCGATGAATCACGCGGATTGCCGACGAGTTGGCGCTGAGTCGTCGCCCGTGGTGTCCGCTTTGGGTGGCGGGGTCGAGAGCGGGCTCTAGCACCCTTGGTCGCATTGTGTGGCGCCGGTGTGTCTGCTTTCGGCCAGAATCGAACAGCCACCGATCCTGTCAACCCGGCCAGCCCTCACTCACTTGCCGGTCATCTTCAAGGCAGCTTCCGGCAGGCGCGCACCGCTGATACTGATCCGGGCCACATCCGCATCGATACGCGCCAGGTCGGCCGCATCCAGTACCAGATCCACCGCACCCAGATTCTCATCCAGCCGATGAAGCTTGGTCGTGCCGGGGATAGGCGCGATCCACGACCGCTGGGCCAGCAGCCAGGCCAGGGCCACCTGGGCAGGCGTGGCACCCTTCTCTGCCGCCATCGCCTTCACCACTTCGACCAAGGCCATGTTCGCCCGGCGTGCTTCAGCGGAGAAGCGCGGCACCGCATTACGAAAATCCGTTGCATCGAACTGCGTGTTCTGGTCGATCTTTCCGGTCAGGAACCCTGCGCCCAGCGGGCTGAACGGTACGAAGCCAATGCTCAGCTCTTCAAGCAGCGGAAGAAGCGCCTGCTCCGGTTCACGCCAGAACAGCGAGTACTCACTCTGCACAGCCGTCAGCGGCTGCACCGCATGCGCCTTGCGGATTGTCGGCACACCCGCCTCGGACAGACCAAAATGCGCAACCTTGCCCTCTGCAATGAGGTCCTTCACCGCGTCGGCAACCTCCTCGATGGGCACCGCCGGGTCAACGCGATGCTGGTAAAGCAGGTCGATACGCTCGGTGCGAAGTCGCTTCAGGCTGGCTTCGACGGCGGCCCGGATGTGGGCGGGCTGGCTGTTGGTACCTGTGCCGCGGGCACCGGTTACGGGGTCGATATCAAACCCGAACTTGGTGGCGATCACCACCCGGTCGCGAACAGGCGCCAATGCCTCGCCCACCAGTTCTTCGTTGGCAAAAGGGCCGTAGGCTTCAGCGGTGTCGAAGTGGGTGATGCCGCGCTCCACCGCCGCGCGGATCAACGCAATCATGTCCTGCTTGTCTGCGGCCGGGCCATACGCCGCGCTCATGCCCATGCAGCCCAGGCCGAGGGCGGAAACTTCAAGGCCTTGTCCAAGGGTACGGGTCTTCATGGTCGAATCCTCATCGGGCGGTGTGCGGAGTGGCCAACCAGGCGTTGACGCTCTCCATGGTTTTGCGTTCCTGGTCGGCCTGCATTACGAAGGCATCCAGGATGCGTGCGTTGGGTGCGTGGCTGGCGACGACGCGCAGGCTGTTGCCCACGCCGAAGCCACCGTGCGTGATGAACGGCACGATCGTCTTGCCCCTCATGTCGTGCTGCGACAACAGCGACCGAATGATCGGCGGCGCGGTCTCGCCCCAGATGGGGAAACCCAGGTAGACGGTGTCATAGCGATCCATGCCGGCAATGCGGGCACGCAGCGCCGGTTCTACCCCGTCGTCGCGCTCCTGCCGCGCCTTTGCCACCGTTTCCAGGTAGTCCGCCGGGTAGTCCACGGCAGGCTGTATCTCGAACAGGTCGCTGGGCATGCTGCGATGAATGAGGCCGGCAACGACCCGGGTGTTGCCCGAGCGCGAAAACCAGGCAACCAGCGTCCGTGCGTTTGATCGACCCGCGGCCGCGCCCTCCTGCGGCGCCGCGGCGGAGCATCCCAGCGGCAGCGAGGCCAGGGCGGCAACGACTGCCCGGCGACCGTGATTGGCGGTTGGCTTTGTCATGACGCCAATCTACGCCCCCCAAACACATTCTTGCAGAGGCATAATCGGATATCGCTTATATCCGGTGCGCATCAATGAGCGTAGAGAATTACGACCAGCTGGCCATGTTCGTTCTGGTGGCGCGGGAGCGCAGTTTTACCCGTGCTGCCGCCCAGCTGGGCATGTCCCAGCCTGCCCTGAGCCGATCGATGCGTCAGCTCGAAGAGCGCCTGGGTGTGCGCCTGCTTGCCCGGACCACGCGCAGTGTTTCGCCCACCGAGGCCGGAGAGCAGCTGCTGCGGGTGATTTCACCGCGCTTCGAGGAAATCGACACGGAGTTGGCCCAGCTCAACGCTTACCGCGACAAGCCCGCCGGTCGCCTCCGCATCACCGCCGG
>NZ_QAIW01000415.1:10426-15845 GCF_003061285.1 Stenotrophomonas sp. HMWF003
CTACGGACTGACCGACATCGTGGCCGAGGGCTTCGATGCCGGTATCCGCATGGGTGAGCAGGTGGCCAAGGATATGATCGCCGTGCGCGTTGGACCTGACCTGCGCATGGCAGTGGTCGGATCGCCTGCCTATTTCCAGCGCCACCCGAAGCCGAAATCGCCGCACGACCTCACCCGGCACAACTGCATCACCATCCGCCTGCCGACCCACGGTGGCATTTTCGCGTGGGAGTTCGAAAAAAAGGACCAGGAGCTGAAGGTGCGGGTGGAAGGCCAGCTGGTGTTCAACAACATCGCCCTGCGCCTGGGCGCCGCGCTGGAGGGACTGGGGCTTGCCTACATGCCCGAGGATCTGGTGCGCGCCCATGTGCAGGCAGGCACCTTGGTCCATGTTCTGCAGGACTGGTGCCCCTCCTTCCCCGGCTACCATTTGTACTACCCCAGTCGCAGGCAGTCGTCACCGGCGTTCACCGTGCTGCGTGATGCATTGCGCTATCGGGGGTGAGAGTTAGCGCACAGGCGCCTCCACGTCGCTGTAAGCCTGCACCGCTGGCGGAAGGCGCTCGCCCTGCACTGCCACCGCGGCAACTGCGGCATTGAGCTCCCGCAGCTCACCTGCGCTGAAGATCACCTCGTCTGCGCCCAGGTTGTCCAGCAGATGTTCCATCTGGGTGGTACCGGGAATCGGCACAATCCAAGGTTGCTGTGCCATCAGCCAGGCCAATGCGATCCGTGCCGGCGTGGCCTGCTTTCGCGCGGCCCAGTCCCTGAGCAGGCGCACCAAGGCCAGGTTGTGTTCGATGTTCTGCGGGGTGAAGCGCGTTTCGATGCCGCGAATGTCACCTTCGGCAAACCGAGTCCTGGCGTCGATCGCACCGGTCAGGAAGCCTACGCCCAGCGGGCTCCACGGCACGAATCCGATGCCCAGCTCGGCGCACGCAGCAAGCACCTCCTGTTCCGGTCCTCGCCAGAGCATCGAGTACTCGCTCTGCACAGCGGTCACCGGCAGCGCAGCGTGCGCGCGGCGAAGCGTCTTCAGGCCCATCTCGCACAGGCCCCAATGCAGCACCTTGCCCTCGGTCATCAGGTCCTGGATCGCACCGGCCACGTCTTCGATCGGCACCTGCGGGTCCACGCGATGCTGGTACAGCAGGTCGATGCGGTCGGTACGCAGCCGCGTGAGCATGCCCTCTACCGCCCGCTTGATATGCGCGGGCCTGCTGATCAGGCCCGGGCCACGCGCGCCGGTTTCCAGGTCGATGTTCCAGCCGAACTTGGTGGCGATCACCACTTCGTCGCGGAAAGAGGCAGCGCCTTCTCCAAGGATTCGTTCCACTTCATGCGGGCCATAGGCCTCGGCCGCATCGTAGAACGTCATCCCGCGATCGAACGCGGCACGGATGATGCGGTGCATCTCGGTGCGCGAGGGGATGGTGGTCTGGTAGGTGCGGCTCATGTTCTGCACGCCCAGCCCGATGCTGGAAACCTGCAGCTTTCCGAGCATGCGGCGGCCGTCCATCCGCGGCGCGGCAGCTGCGGGGGATGCGTTGGCCGTGGACGTGGCCAGCGCGCCGGTCAGCGGCAGCGCCGCCAGAGTAGCGGCGCCCTTCAGAAGAGAGCGGCGTTGGGCGTTGGTGGGTAGGGTGTTCATTGGGGTCTCCATGCGGGGCGCTGTCAGGGCCCGGGTGCCGGGGTCTGTTCCAGTGCCTGCACTGCGCGAGCGGATGCGGCTCCGTAGCCACTGTGGGCCAGCAGTTGGGCCAGGTGGTGCAGCTGTGCGCGGCTGAGGCCCACGCGCTGGCTGGCCGCCATATGCGAGCGCAACTGCGCCTCCACGCCGGGCATCATTGCCAGCGCGCCCACCGTGGCCAGTTCACGGCTCTGCCAGTCCAGGTTGTCGCGCTCGAAGATGTCGCCGAACAGGTGCGTCTGCAGGTACTGGTTGATGATGGGGGCGAAGTCCATGAGCGGCCCGGTCACCGGGGCGCCGGAGATCCGGGTCTGGTTGGCGGTGCCAACCGCGCGCAGCGCTTCGCCCACGGGAACGTTCCTGGTGGGCGGCTGCCCGGGTGCAGTGGCGACGCCCTGCGCTTCACGTACGCGCACCACCTCCATCAGCTCGCCCAGGGCATTGAGGCTCTTCGGGAAACCCGCATAGGCATACAGCTGCACGAGCATTTCCTTGGTCTCACTCAGCGTCAGCCCTGCATCCAGTCCCCGGCGCAACGCGGCAGTGAGCTGCGGCATGTCGCTGCTGGCGGCGGCGGCCGCAATCAGCGGGATAGCCTGCTGCCTCGGCGAAAGCGGCCCGGCAACGGGAGCGTCGATACCCGCCGATGCGTCGCGATACTGGTCATCACTGACCTGCTCCAGCCACGCCACCGATTTGCCGTCCACCACCCCGGTTACTGCAAGGTGGGTCATTGCGCTGTGGGGCGCGGCGCCGTGCCAATGCTTGACCCCGGCAGCACACACCACCACATCCCCGACGTGTATCTGCTGCACCGGCTTACCCCATTCCTGGGTCAGCCCAACGCCGGAGGTAACCACCAGTCGCTGACCGGCGGGGTGGGTGTGCCAGGCCGAGCGCGCACCCGGCTCGAAGCTGACGTATGCCGAAGAAGCCTGCACCTCCTCGTCCGCCGGGAACAGCGGATCTACCCGCACCTTGCCGACGAAGGTCGCTGCCGGACCGGCCACGGACGACTGCGTTCCCGCTCGGGTGATTTGCTGCGTGGGGGGTTCGACCGCGCCGGCGAATGGTGCCGCCACGCTCAATGCCGCACCCAGCAGCGCACTCTGCGCGGTTGATCTGCGAGGCGCGCTCATCGCGCAAGCGTCCGGCTGTAGAACGTGGTCAGCGAGGCGACGGCGGCATCCACGTACTTCGGCACCCAGTAGGTTTCGATATGCGTAGCGCCGTCCAGCAGCACCATTTGTTTGTCGGAGGTACCGGTCGCCTTGGCGAAAGCGTCCTGGGTCATGTACAGGCTGTCAGCCTTGCTGCCGGCAATCATCAGCAGCGGCTGGTTGATGAGCTCGATCTGGTCGGTGGCGTCCCAACGCATCAGCTCCAGCAGGCTGCTGGTGGTGTAGCGGAAGGTGGCGTTGGGATGGGCGTGCGTCTTCCAGTAGTACGCATAGCCCTGCCGATACAGATCGAAGGGAAGCTTGGCGATCTGTGCGTCGGTGAGATTGGCGTCGCCGGAGTACAGCACTTCGCCGCCGGCAGCTTCCTGTGCCCGCGCATTCGAAGCCTGCTGCAGGCGCTGCTGGATGGTGTCCAGCTGCGAGTCGGCGTAGCCGTTGCGGCGTACACGGCCAGAGTTGAACATGCTGATCGTGGCCACAGCCATGAACCGTTTGTCGGTCTGCGCGGCCGCCAGCGAGTAACCGCCGCCGCCACAGATGCCCAGCAAACCCAGGCGCGTGGTGTCGACCCAGGGGAATCGACTGATGAAGTCCGCCATGCCGTGGATGTCTTCGATGCGGTGGGACGGCGTGTCCACGCTGCGGGGCTGGCCGCCGCTCGCCCCCTGATAGGCCGCATCGGCGGTAATGGCGATGTAGCCCTGCTCGGCCAAACGCTGCGCGTACAGGCCGGCCACCTGCTCCTTGACCCCACCATTGGGATGGGCGACCACGATGGTCGGGTATTTCCGCGCGGCATCGAAGTTGGCCGGCGTGTAGAAGTTCGCGGCGATCTCGATTCCGTTCAGCGGATAGGACACCGAGTGGACGTTGACCTCGCTGGGCACATTCCGCGTGATCGCACCTTCGTAGGCCAGTGTGAAGGGGTTGAGCGTGTAGTCGGCGGCGGCCGCGCTGCCTGCCGCCAGGCCAAGAGACATCGCCAACAGCGTGGCGTGCACGATGTGCTTCATTCAAGTGCTCCCAGTTCGGACGTTACCCCTGCCGGTGCATGTGGCGCGCCCACGTTGGCGGGGGATCAGGCGTAAAACTAACCGCCGTGCACCCATGGAAAAAGAGCATCAGCCGGATATCACTCATGCATGAATGATATGAATTGTGGATCGGCGAGCGTCGCAGCACCGGCGCGCCACATGCCTTTGATGGCGCGATCAATGCACGACGCAGTCCGGCTCAATGATCCAGATTCTTCTTCGCCAGAAACTCACTCACCAGATCGGCGATCTGAACGTTGTTGAGGTCCGAGAACAGGAAGTGGCTGTTGCCACGGATTCCTATGTCCGGCAAATGGATCAAGGTCACGTCCCCACCCTGCCGATTGACCGCGTCGCGCCAGGCGCGGGCCATTTCCAACCGCGCACGCCAGCTGTCCTGCGCGGGCAGGTCAACGGGCTTGTCAGGGATGTTGTCGCCGTACAGCACCAGAATGGGGATCCGCGTCAGCGCCTTGAACGCCTCGGGAGACACCACGGCGGGTGCGACGGTATCGAACGCACTGGGAATCGGTACCGGCGCATCGTCCTTGGCAAACACGAAGCTGCTACCGGGCTCGAAGGCGACGATTGCGCGAACATTCGGGCTCTTTATAGCCGTCATCCAGCCAGGGCCTCCCGCCTGCGAATGGGTGAACAGGATCGCAGGCCCTGTTTTCTGCAGCACAGCAGCTACCCCGTCAGAGACTACCCCGAGGTCGAACGGCCCCGTGTTCGGCGTGACCGAACGGAAAAACTGGTCCAGCGTGGCCTCCCCTGTCGGGAACTGACTGCCGCCGAAGTACGTCGGCCAGAGGCCGATTCGGAACTGGTTGAACCACATCTGATCGTCTGCGACAGGCTTCAGCGTGGACTCGACCATGCTTCGGCCGGCTTTGCCTCGCCGTGGCTGATCGATCAGGTAGGTGGTGAAGCGGCGACGCAGGAACAGGTTCTGGAAGCCCTCCCGCCCGTCGGCAGTCGTTTCCCAGCTTTTGGACGACTGGCCCGCACCGTGCCACATCACGATCGGTAGCGGACGCGCATTCACCGGCTTCTGGTAGAAGGCATAGACGTGATCACCGTGGTAGCTCTGTCCCTCCGGATTGGACGGTTTCAAAGGATCGAACGTGCCAGGCTCCGTCTTTTCCATGCCACCTGCGAGGAAACTCCCCTGCGCCTCGATCTGCAGTGGCTCGTTGGCCATGGCGGTCGTGGCGCAGAGGGAAACCGCCATCCAGATCAGTGAGGAGGGGAAGCCGAACACCAGAGTGCGAAGGCGGGTGCGTGTCTGCATGGGTCACTCCGTGACAGATTGTCAGGGGAATCTACCCTCGGGGCCACGCTGGAAGAAGCGCGCACGCGCATATCACTCATGCATGGAGGGTATATATGCCATGTCTACGATATGGCAGTGGCGGTGGCCTGCCAGTGCCCTTCGTGCCGCTCTTCTATGCCAACTTCCCATCCCGCAACCGGTAGCTCCGATGCACGATGCCGTCCGGCAACACATCATG
>NZ_QAIW01000416.1:0-9708 GCF_003061285.1 Stenotrophomonas sp. HMWF003
CGCTGTGGCACAGCGCGATGAAATTGAGTGCCTGCAGGTTGTCCGGGTCGCGTTGTCGTACCTGCTCGAAGCAGCGTTCGGCGGCGCCGGGGTTGCCTGAGGCGGCCAGCTGGTGGGCTTGCTCGATGAGTGCCGACAGGGGCGGGGGCAAAGGGGCGGGCATGGGCTTGACCGTGGTGTGCGGGAAAAAAAAGTGGCCCCGTTTCCGGGGCCACTGTGTCACTTACGCCACGCCCCGCTTAGAAGCGCTGGGTGTAACGCATGTAGTAGTAACCACCCGGGGTGTCATACGAGTAGTCGTAGGTGTTGGCGAAGGCGCGGCCCGCCAGCGGCGGATCCTTCTTGAACACGTTGCGACCACCGATGGCCACGGTGGCGTTCCACGGCAGGTTGTAGCGGCCTTCCACGTCGTGGTACAGCACCGACTCGATGTGGTTGCGCGGGTCCGGCTGGCCGGCCAGGCCCAGCTTGTCCGGATCCGAGCACAGGCCGGCGGCCAGGTACGCAGCGCTGGTGCCGATGCAGCTTTCCGACAGCGAAGAGCGGTAGCGCATCGTCCAGGTCACGCCGAAGTCACCCAGGGTCCAATCGGTGGTCAGATTGGAGCTCAGGCGCCAGCCGGGGGTGTCCTGGGTGTAGATGCCGACTGCGTTCTCCCACTCTGCGTCCTTGTTGGCACGCGACTTGTCGCTGGAGACGTAGGCACTATCCCAGTTGAACGAGAAGCTGCCCCACGCGGTGTCCGGCAGGCGATAGCGGACGCTCAGGTCGAAACCTTCCACTTCACGTTCTGCCAGGTTGCGCGGCAGCAGGAACATGTTGGTGATGCGGCCGGCGCCATCGCGGACGAAGTAGCTGCTGTCGCAGTAGCTACGATCGCCATCCGGAGCAACGTAGCACTGGTCCAGGATGAAGTCCGAGGACGGGGTGCTGATCGCGTTTTCGATCTTGATCTTGTACCAATCAAGCGCGATGTCGAAGCCCTGCAGGTAGCTCGGGCTGTAGACGAAGCCCAGGGTGTAGTTGGTGGCCGTTTCCGGACCCAGGTCCGGGTTGCCGCCGAGGGTGAACGGGAAGATGGTCTGACCGCCGTAGCCCAGGCCAGCGTTGGTCTGCTGGACGAAGGTCGGGGACACGCCACCGGCGACGCAGCGGGCCTGCACTTCCGCGGTGTAGCCACTCCAGTCGGAGGAGCAGGGATCGCCGAAGTTGATGTAGCTGTCGCTGTTGCCGCGGTACAGGTTGGTGATCGACGGCGCACGGAAGCCTTCGGACCAGTTACCACGCACCATCAGGTCGTTGATCGGCTTCCACTTGAAGCCGAACTTGCTGTTGGTGGTCTGGCCGAAGTTGCTGTAGTCGGAGAAGCGGGTGGCGGCGCTGAGCTCCAGCAGCTGGGCACCCGGCAGGTCGGACAGCAGCGGCAGGGCCAGTTCGAGGAAGGCGTCGTCCAGCGTGTAGGCGCCGGCGGTGGCCTTGCGCGCATTGCCGGAGGTGTAGCCGGCGGCGACCAGGGCGTCCGGATCGTCGTAGCCGCTTTCCTTGCGGTTTTCAAAGCCCAGTGCGAAGCCGGCCATGCCGCCCGGCAGCTGGAACAGATCGCCGGCCAGGTTGGCGGTGAAGCTCTTGCTCAGGTTCTGGTACTGGTCATGTGCGGTGAACATCACATAGTCCAGCTGTTCCTGGTTGATCGAACCGGCCGTGCTGAGCGGGTTGATCGGGATGCAGCCCGCCACGATCGCGCCCGGGGCGCCACACTTGATCACGCCGTCGGTGTCCATGAAGGACGGGCCGGTGGCAGCGTTCAGGTTCAGGGTGTTCAGGTCACCGCGCATGCGGTCGTTCTGGTCGGTACGGCTGTAACGGTAGCCGGCATCCCAGTTGAACGCACGGTCGCCGAAGTTGAACACGCCTTCCAGACCACCGTAGAAGTGGAAGGTCTTCACGTCCTGGTTGTAGATGCGGGGCTGCTCGGTGAAGCGGCGGCCGTAATCCAGGTCACGCGCCTGCGCCGTGCCCTTGTACGGGTTGAAGTAGCTGTCCTTGTCCAGGCCACGGGTGCCGGCCAGGTAGAAGCCTTCGGTGACCGGGAAACCGGCCAGCGCCTGCTCGGACTCACGCTGGTTGTACAGCGCCTCGGAACGGAAGGTCACCGAGTCGGTGATGTCGAAGGCACCCTGCACGAACAGCGAGCGACGCTCCGACGGCGTCAGCAGGTAGTTGTCCGAGGCGTAGTTGTAGCCGTCGCCGGCCGTGGTGTACGGGTGGTAGTTGGCGAGGTCGCGCGAATCGGCGCCGTTGTTGATGACGCTCATGTCGACGCTGTCGAGCGCGGCATAGTAGTCGTCTTCGTTGGTGAACTGCCCCGGCCAGATCGCATTGCCGGCGGCATCGACCGGCTGCCAGATCACGCCCGAGGACGAGACCGAGCTGCGCTGGGTCAGACCGAAGGTGGGGTTGCGCGAGATCGCGCGGTCGCGCGCCATCACGGCGTCATCCTTGCTGTAGCTTGCGCTGAACAGGATGTTGCCGCGGTCGCTGTTGGCGCCCAAGGTGAAGTCGTAGGCCTGCTGCTGGCCATCGCCCGGACCCATCTGGCCCACGTACACGCGGGCTTCCGCGCCTTCGTAGTCCTTGCGGGTGATCAGGTTGACCACGCCGCCGATGGCGTCGGAACCGTAGATCGACGAGGCGCCGTCCTTCAGCACTTCAACGCGCTCAACCGCCGCGATCGGAATGGTGTTGAGGTCGACCGAGGCATCCAGGGCGCTGACCCAACGGCGGCCGTTGACCAGCACCAGGGTGCGTGCAGCGCCGAGGCCGCGCAGGTTGACGCCGGACGAGCCGTCGCCGCCGTTGTTCACCTGTGCATTCATCGAGAAGCCATTGTTGGCGCTGATGTTCTGCAGCAGCTGGCCGACGTTGGTCACGCCGGAGTGCTCGATGGTGTCGCGGCTGATGACCAGCACCGGCTGCTGGGTTTCGGTATCGACCGAGCGGATGCGCGAGCCGGTGACCTGGATGCGGTCGAGGTTGGTTGCGCCGGTGGTCTCGGTTTCCTGGGCCTGCACGGCGCCGGTGGCGCCCGTCGCGACCAGCGCGATGATCACCGCGTCACGCAGTTTGTTGGATTTGAAATTCATTGCTCTCTCTCTCCAAGGGAATCTTGGGTATTCACTGGGGTGTTTGCCTGCGGCGGCACCAAATGAGCGCCAATCACCACGAGGCTGACTCGATAGTAACTGCCGACTGGAGAGAATTAAAGCCACGTTAATGAAGGGTGTGAACTGGGTTAAATTCGGCAAAGTCGTTGTGGATCAATGATTTTCCGAGGCTCAAGGACCTTTTTGTCTCATTGGTTAAGTATTTGTGATGAAAATAGTTGCAGTTGATTTGTAACGGTATGTATCGAACGGTGTCGTCACGTCCCATTTACGGGCGTATGCGGCGGTGGCGATACACGGTGTGCAGCGCTTGACCGCCGCGTGGGGCCGACGTGGTCCACGCGGGGGTGGTTCCAGGCAAAAAAAACGCGCCGTGAGGCGCGCGTTTTACTGGTTCGGCGGCGCCACACGGCGCGCGTCGATCAAAGATCCTGTTCGTAACGGACGTAGGGCACGGTGCCTTCGTCGGTGCTCTCGTTGCGCGGGGCGAACGGATTCTTGCCGCGCGTGATCACGTTCTCGGCGCCTACGGTGAGCTGGCCGCTCCAGGGCGTGCGCCAGGTCAAGCCGACCCCCAGGCCTTCCCACTTGCCGGGCTGGCCGGGCACGTCGACCACGCGGCCGATGATGTTGCCGCTGAAGTTGCCGT
The DNA here is from genome assembly GCF_003061285.1 of Stenotrophomonas sp. HMWF003. Classification (NCBI taxonomy): domain Bacteria; kingdom Pseudomonadati; phylum Pseudomonadota; class Gammaproteobacteria; order Lysobacterales; family Lysobacteraceae; genus Stenotrophomonas; species Stenotrophomonas sp. HMWF003. Next base: position 3,814 of record NZ_QAIW01000416.1, read on the forward strand.
AGCCGGCGCCGATGGTCAGGCTCTTGCTGTCCCAGCGGTCCACGATGGCCGGGGACGCATCGGACAGCGGCACCAGGCGTGCCTTGGCGTAGGTGCCGCCGATCGAGACGAAGCCTTCGCGACCGATGTTCTTCTGGCCGAACACGGTCAGGTCGTTCTGTTCGGCGCGCAGTGCCGGTGACTTGTTCGGGCCGGCCAACCAGGCCGGCAGGGTGTCACGGCCGGTGCCCGCAGTGATGCCGAGGCGACCGCCCGGACGGTTGAACGCCGCCGTACCGCTGACCCGGCGACTCAACGAGGTGTTGTCATCGTCATCGCCCAGGCTGGCCAGCATGCAATGACTGGCCAGGCCGCTGATGCTGGTGCCGCGGCTGCTGTTGCAGAGCAGGCCCAGCGAGTCGCCCGAGGACAGCCCGAAGGCGGCGTCGAGCGAACTGCGGCCGAAGTGCCAGCGCGCGCCAACGGCCTGTTCACCGGTGGGTTCCAGGTACAGCAGGGCCTCGACCTTGCCGCTGCCCTTGTTCCACACCGGAATCACGGTGCTGTCCTGGCGCGGCTTGTTCTGCGCATGCGCGCCCGTGATCGCGGCGAGGGCGATCACAAGGGCCAGCGGTAGACGCAGAAGGGAACGCATGGGAACTCTCAGACAGCAGCGGTGAGCACAAGTTCCCGCCGAAGCGGGACACTGATCCTAGGGCGTTTATGAATTCTTAACAAGTCTTGGTTCTCCCCAGAACAAAACTCGTGCGGCGATTACTGAAGCCGTTCAGGTGCCGGTGGGGAAACACCGGTGTCGCTGAACAGTATGGCGAACTCCGTCAACGGAAAGTGATACTCCTGTCCGCAGAATTCGCAACGCACGTCCACCGCGCCGGTCGGCTCGGCGGCGGCGCGGGCTTCCTCCTCGCCCAGCGACTGCAGCATGCCTTCCACCCGTTCGCGCGAGCACGAGCACGCAAAGCGCAGCCCCCGCTCACCGAGCAGTTCCGGCTTCTCTTCATGGAACAGGCGGTGCAGCAGGTCATTGCCGGCCACGTCCAGCAGTTCCTGCTTGCCCAGGGTCTCGAACAGGGCACTGGCGCGTGACCAGCCGTCGTTGTCGCCTTCGTCGCCGGGCAGCTTCTGCAGCAGCAGGCCAGCGGCCCGGGTGCCGTCGGCCGCCAGCAGCAGGCGGGTGGGCAGCTGCTCGGACTGCCGGAAGTAGTCTTCGAACGCTTCGTCCAGGCCGGCGGCCGTCAGCCCCACCAGGCTCTGGTAGCGCTGCGGTTCGCGCGGGTCCAGGCCCGGGTTTTCGATGGTGATGGCCAGCAGCGCGTCATCGCCCAGGGTGGTCAGGTCGCGCGGGGCATCGCCGCCACCGTCGGCCAGCTGCACGATGCCGCGCAGGGTGCCGGCGGCGGTGCATTCGGCGAACAGGGTGCGCATGGCGGTGTTGCTGCGCAGCTGGATCGACAGGCGGCCATCGACCTTGGTGTGGCCGGTGAACAGCGCCGAGGCGACAGCGGCTTCGCCGAGCAGTTCGGCGGCGGCCGGCGGGTAGACCGCGTGCGAGAGGATTTCAGCCCAGGTCGCATCGAGGTGCACATGCACGCCGCGGACGCCGGCATCGGGGAGCAGGAAACGGACAAGGGTGTCGGATTGGGCGGTCATCGGTTCTATGGGCGCGCGAAGTGGGATGCAGTTGCCGGATAATGCGCCGACAACCGTGCAAGCAAAGGATGCACCACTAATGGGGGCAGAGCGCAGCAACCTCAAGGCCGAACCGGGCCTGGAACCGTCGCGCCCGCGACGCTGGCACTGGAAGCGCCTGCTATGGCTGCCGGTGCTGTTTGCCGCCTTCAGCGTGCTGCAGGTCCTGGTGCTGCGGTTCATCGACCCGCCGGTGTCCACGGTGATGCTGTGGCGGTACGGCGAGGCGCTGGGCCAGGGCGAGTGGGATTACCGGCTGCACTACCAGTGGCGCGACCTGGACCAGATGGCACCCAGCCTGCCGATTTCGCTGGTGGCCGCCGAGGACCAGCGCTTCCCCGTGCACAACGGGTTCGACCTGCAGGCCATCGAGAAGGCACGCGACCACAATGCCAGGGGCGGCCGGCTGCGCGGGGCCAGCACGATCAGCCAGCAGGTGGCCAAGAACCTGTTCCTGTGGCAGGGCCGCAGCTGGGTTCGCAAGGGCCTGGAGGTCTGGTACACGGTGCTGATCGAGGCCCTGTGGCCGAAGTCGAGGATCCTGGAGATGTACGCCAACATCGCCGAGTTCGGCGATGGCATCTACGGCGCGCAGGCGGCGGCACGCCAGTTCTGGGGCAAGGACGCGGCGCGCTTGAGTCCGGCCGAAAGCGCCCGTCTGGCGGCGGTGCTGCCGGCGCCGCGGCGCTACAACGCGTCCAGGCCGGGGCCCTATGTGCAGCGCCGCGCGGCGTGGATCCAGCGGCAGGCGCGGCAGCTGGGCGGAAGCGGCTACCTGGCCGACGACTGACGATTCATGAAGGTGACGGGGCAAGGCTACAATCGCCGCATGACGGTCCAACGCCTCACCCTGGTCATCGCTGCCCACAATGAAGCCCTGGCGCTGCCGCGGCTGCACCCCCGCCTGCGCGCGGTGCTGGACGGGCTGCACGACATCGACGGCCGGGTGCTGTACGTGGACGACGGCAGCAGCGACGCCACCTGGGCGGTGATGCAGGCCCTGGCCGATGCGGATCCCTGCGTGGGGGTGCTGCGCCTGTCGCGCAACTTCGGCAAGGAGGCCGCGCTCACGGCGGGGCTGGATTTCGTCGACAGCGGCGCGGTGATGATCCTGGACGCCGATGGCCAGGATCCGCCGGAACTGATCCCCGAGTTCGTCGCGCTGTGGCGGCAGGGCTACGACAACGTGTATGGCACGCGGCTGGCCCGCGACGGCGAAAGCTGGTTGAAGCGAAGCACGGCGGCGGCCTTTTACCGGGTGATCGGGCGGCTGTCCAAGACCCCCATTCCGGCCGACACCGGCGATTTCCGGCTGCTGTCGCCGCGCGCGCTGCAGGCGCTGGGGCAGCTGCGTGAGCGCCACCGGTTCATGAAGGGGTTGTTCGGCTGGGTGGGCTTCCGGCGCAAGGCGCTGCCCTACCATCGGCACGCGCGGCTGGTGGGGCAGAGCAAGTTCGGGCTGTGGAAGCTGTGGAACTTCGCGCTGGAAGGCATCACCGGCTTTTCGACCGCGCCGCTACGGGTAACGACCTATCTGGGCCTGCTGACGGCCAGCGTGGCGTTCGTGTTCGCGGTCTGGGTGGTTGCCAAGGCGGCGCTGTATGGCGACCGCGTGGCGGGCTGGCCGACGATGATGGCGGCGATCCTGTTCCTGGGCGGCGTGCAGCTGATTGCGCTGGGGCTGATCGGGGAATACCTGGGGCGCTTGTACGACGAGTCCAAGCAGCGTCCGCTGTACCTGGTTGACACCTGGCAGGCACCGTTCGTGGCAGACTCGGCCGTGCATCCCATCGGTGGAGAGCAACGAGATGACCACGGTACGACAGCTGTTGGACGGCAAGTCCCCTGAGGTTTTCGCGGTAGGCCCGGAATCGGCGGTGATCGATGCGATCCGCCTGATGGCTGAAAAAGGGATTGGCGCGGTGTTGGTGATGGACGGCCGGCAACTGGTCGGCATCCTGTCCGAGCGCGATTACGCGCGCAAGATCGTGCTGCATGAGCGCTCGTCGCGGACCACGCGGGTGAGCGACATCATGACCCCCAAGGTGGTGACGGTGGCGCTGTCCGAGCAGGTGGAGCATTGCCTGCAACTGGTGACCGATTACCGGATCCGGCACCTGCCGGTGGTGGACGGTGGCAGCGTGGTGGGCGTGATCTCGATCGGTGACCTGGTGAAATCGGTGATCGACGAGCAGGCCCAGAAGCTGGACCAGCTGCAGCAGTACATCGTCGCGGGGTAAGTAAGCGCGGTTGGCGCGTTGCTGGCACGTGGCTGAGCCCATGGGCAGGCCGGTGCAGGACACGCCGTGAACCCATCCGTGGGGGCTCGTGGGCGGCATCCATGCCGCCTAACGGTCGACATCTACCTCGTGCGTAATCGCGGCGCGCGAGCAGGCTGCAGCGATACACGCACACCGCTCCCGGTAGGTACCGACCGTTGGTCGGTACGCTGACCTGGCCGCACTCACTTCGCGTAACGACCACCACAGTTCGAATCCTTGCCCGGGCCGGTTTCAATGGTGGCCAGCAGCGCGGCGGGCGGGGCGATGCTTCCCAGAGTCAGCGCGATCGCACCGCGGATGCCGAGCGCCTTGAAGTCCGGGCGGAACGAGGGGTCCTTGAAGCTGCCGCCGATGCGCAGCGGCGAGCGCAGGGCGAGGATGCTGATGTCCTTCGGCCGCGGGCGCAGCAGCAGGTCCAGCTGTTCCTGCTTGAGGTCCACGGTGCCCTCGCCGACGATCAGCGTATCGGTGGTATCGAAGGCGAGCGCGCGCGAGGTCATCACCCCGTTGGCCACGCCGAAATCACCGAACGCGCAGCGCAGCGGAATCTGCTTGTCGCCGGTGAACAGGAATTTCAGCGACTCGGCCACGTCCAGCCCGGCCAGCTCCATGACCAGGTTGCCGACATGGCCGCGGCCAATGCCGAGGGCGACGTTGCCATCGGAACTGCCCAGCATGGCCGCGACGGAGTTGCCGGTGCCAGCCAGGGTGAGGTCGCCACTGATACCGCCCGAAGCCTGTTCGGCCAGCTTGGAATCGGGCATCAGCTTGCCGAGCTGGATCTTGCGCAGGCTGGCCTGCAGCTGGGTGGAAATGGTGTCCTTGCGCGCGTCCATGCGGATGGTGCTGCGGATGTCGCCGCCGGCCACGCCGAAGTTGAGCGGTTCCAGGCGCAGCAGGCCGCCCTCCAGCTTGAGGTGCGCGTCCATGTCGTCCAGCGGCAGCACCGGCGAGTTGATGCGCTGGGCTTTCCAGCGCACGTCGGCATCCATCGCGCGCAGTTTGGTCAGGTTGTACGGGGTGTCCGGCAGCACCTTGGCGCGCGCGGCGAGCGCGGCGGCCTTGGCCTTCTGTTCGGCGTTGGCGGTTTCGCCGGCGCCGGTCTTCGGGGGCGCACCAATGAAGCCGGCCAGATCATCGAAGTCCAGGCGCTTGGACACCAGGTCGGCCTTCAGGAACGGGCGTTCGCCGCCCACGTCGATCTGCGCGGTGCCGCCCAGGTCGCTGTCGCCGGCGGTACCGGTGAAATTCTCGTAGCGCCAGATGTCGTTGTTGCGCTTGAGCCGGCCCTTCAGGCGGTACGGCGGCGTGGAGGGCATGGCCACGCCGATCAGCGGGAACAGGTCTTCCATGTCCTGCCCACTGAGCATCAGTTCAAGATCGAAGGTGCGCAGCGCGAAGGGGTTGGTCAGGGTGCCGCTGGCGATGGCATGGGTGCCGCCGGCGCGGCCGTCCAGATGGATGCGGAACGGGTGGTCGCTGTTGGTCAGTTCGAGCGGCGATTCGGTGCTGCCGTCGAGGGTGAACGGGTTGCCTTTCCAGCGCCCCTTGCCGTTGACCAGCAGGGGCGGTGCACTGTCTGCGCTGCGCGGTTTGCCGCTGTTGAGGGCGACCAGGACATCGGTGCGTCCGGCGGCATCGAGGAACTTGAGGCGGCCATCGTCGATGAGCAGGCGCTGCAGCTGCGGCGGGTTGCCGGTGGACGGGCCGAGGAAATCCCAGTTGCCGGGGGTGTCCTTGCCGGGACCGGTTTCGAGCAGCAGGTCGGGGCGGGTGAGGCGGACTTCGGGGATATGGACCTGACCGCGCAGCAGGGGCCAGACGCGGATGGCGATTTCCGCGCGGTCGGCGCTGGCCATCTGCGGGGTCTTGGCCCACGTGGCATTGGCGAAGGTGAGGCGGTCGGCGCGGACGGTGGTGGTGC
>NZ_QAIW01000416.1:9754-10312 GCF_003061285.1 Stenotrophomonas sp. HMWF003
ACGGGGCCTTTGAACCAGTTCCAGTCCCACAGCGCGATCAGCAGGAGGATGGCGGCGAAGAGGAAGACGAGGATCGCCAGCCAACGCTGTCCGCGTTTGCCGGGACGACGCCAGCGCCAACGGCGCGACACGGGGGATGGGGCAGGGGAGTCGACAGTGTTCACGTGCTCCATCCTTGCCTGTTCATCGTGCAGGGGGTGCGAAGCATTGGTAAGGATGGTGTCAGGGTTGGGTGTTTTTTCTTTTTTAGAGGCGTTGGAGCGGGATCAAGAGCAAGTGCAACTGCAACTGCAACAGCAAGTGCAACTGCAACGGCCTTGGGCTGCGGGTTTGGCTGGTTGGCGCGGCGCGGGTGGGTTTACGGGACACGCTGCAAGTACGTCCATGTAAGCTCGTGAGCGCCATCCATGGCGCCCAACGGTCCCGTAAACCCACCCGCACCACGCCCCGACAGACCCCGGTCTACCCCGGTAGAGCCACCCCATGGGTGGCTGTGCCTGATGAATCTCGAGATGCCTGGGGCGTCGATGCTGGGTCGGGAATTTGGGGGGGTTGGTT
>NZ_QAIW01000417.1:0-1846 GCF_003061285.1 Stenotrophomonas sp. HMWF003
TCGCTCGACGTTGCCCCCGCTTCTGACTCTTCATAGGCCACCGGTGGTCTGTCTGGGGTGGGGGTGTGTGGGTTCGCGGGACCCTGAGCCGCATGGATGCGGCGACGGAGCTTACATGGGTGAGGGCGCATTGCTTGCGAGGCACCGCCTCGCATGCGCCCGAACGCACAGCCGCCAGCGGCTGGGCCGGGCCGCAGAGCGGGACTTGCAGCGTGTCCCACGGACCCACACACCCCCGCCCAATCCAGCGATCGTTGCGCCAGAAGCCGTTGCGGTTGCTGTTGCCGTTGCTTCGGCTCCGCTTTGGCTTTGCGCGGAGCCGGCCAGCGGCCGGCACTACCCGACAGCCGGCCAGCGGGCGGCACTACCGCATCGCGCGGTCAGGGGGTGGGGCGTTCCAGGTGGGTCAGATACAGGCGCAGATCGAATTCCAGCTGGTGGTAATCCGCTTCCATGTGCGTGCACAGCTGATAGAAGGCCTTGTTGTGGTCCGATTCCTTCAGGTGGGCCAGCTCGTGCACCACGATCATCTTCAGGAACGGCGCTGGCGCCTCGCGGAACACCGTCGCGATCCGGATCTCGCGGCTCGCCTTCAGACGGCTGCCCTGCACCCGTGACACCGTCGTGTGCGTGCCCAGCGCGTGCTTCAGCACCTGCAGCTTGCTGTCGTAGACCACCTTCGACAGCGGCGCCGACTGCCGCAGATAGCGCTCCTTCAGCCCCTGCGTGTAGTCGTACAGCTGCCGATCATTGCGCACCGTATGCAGGTCCGCGTAGCGCCGTTCCAGCCACGGCCCCAGGCGGTCGCCCGCGATCAGCTCGCGCACCTGCTGCTGCAGGGCTTCGGGGTAACCGGCGAGGTATTTCAGGGCGGTCATGGACAACGTTTGGGACTGGGCGGACAGACCAGTATGATGGCCTCCGGAATCCCGCAACAACAGATGCACGCGTATGGCGAAGGCAAATCCCCTGCAGGAGCAGCTGCTCAAGGCCGGGCTGGTCAAGAAGTCCCAGGTCTCACAGGCCGCACGTGAACAGGTCAAGGCCCGTCACGGCAAGGCCCCCGTTGCGCCCAGCGAAAGCCAGCGCGAGGCAGACCGGCTGCGTGCCGAGAAAGCTGAACGCGATCGTGCCCTGGAGGCCGAGCGCAAGGAGAAGGCCCGCGCCCAGGAACTGCAGGCGCAGGTCCGGCAGATCATCGAGACCAACAAGGTCAAGCGTGACGGCGACAGCGAGTACCGCTTCAACGACGGCACCGTGATCCGCACCCTGCTGGTCAACGCTACCCTGCGCCGGCAGCTGGCGTCCGGCGCGCTGGTCATCGCCCGGTTCGGCGACGGCTTCGAGCTGCTGCCGCGTCCGGCCGCCGACAAGGTGCGTGAGCGCGATGCCAGCGCCATCGTGCTCGACAACGCCCAGCCCAGCGCCGAACCGAGCACCGGCAACGCCGACGACGATGCCTACTACGCCCAGTTCCAGGTGCCCGACGACCTGGTCTGGTAACACCCGGCTGAAGCATTCACGCCGCCGCCAAGGCGTTCAGCCGCACGTCGGCTGCGCCCGCGGGGCCGGGTCTATGCTGGTGGCCTGACACCGGCATGGGAGACACATCATGGCGACAGGTTGGGCAGGCGACGGCGCGGTGCAGGACCAGATCGACGCCACCGTTGACGACGCCATCCAGCGCGCCCGCGCGCAGCTCAAACAGGGCCCCGGGCTGACCCACTGCGAACACTGTGACGCACCCATTCCCGAGGCGCGGCGCAAGGCCGTGCCCGGCGTACGGTTGTGCGTGCGCTGCCAGGAAGAAGAGGACGCCGCGCAGCACGAAGGCGGCGGTTACAAC
>NZ_QAIW01000417.1:1856-3713 GCF_003061285.1 Stenotrophomonas sp. HMWF003
CCGCCGTGGCAGCAAGGACAGCCAGCTGCGTTGACCCCTGCGCGGTGCGCCGGGGGGGGGCGCCGCCGTTGTTCAACCGTCGCCCTGGATACCGCCCGGCGCCTGCGACGGGTCACGCCAGCGGCGCACGGTTCGCTGGAAGAACATGTTGTTGGGAATCTGCAGCACGGTCCCTTCGTGGTGGCCGTCGGTTTCCTGCAGCGTGGTGTAGATCAGGTTCACGTCGATCACGCGGCCCTTCAACCCCGGCTTCTCGCCGTTCTCCAGCAGCTCGATGTAGTCGTGCAGGCGGAACGGGCGCGTGGTGAAGATCAGCAGCGTGCAGAAGATGTTGGACAACACGCTCCACGCGGCGAAGAACGCCACCGCGCCCACGGCGGCAAAGCCGGTGAAGGCGGTCCAGAGCACCGTGGCCGATACGCCGACGATGTTGAGGATCACCAGCAGCACCGTGAAATACACCACGAAGGTGAACACGCGGCGTGCACCCATGATCATTTCCGGTGGCAGCGTGTAGTGTTCGCCGATGCGGCGGATCAGGCGCCGTGCGATCAGGCGCAGCAGCCAGGCGGCCAGCAGGGTCAGCAGGATCTGCAGGGCAGGGACCCCGTAATGCAGCCACTCGTGGGTCCAGGTAGGCAGATGGTCTTTCATGTGCAGCGTGGATCCTTGCAGCGATAGTGCGTCGAGCCCCTATCTTAATGCGGCCGCGCGCCGACGACCGCCACCGTTGTTCACACCACGGGCTGCGATGCCAGCCGTGCGATCAGTACCGAGGCACAGACCGGGTCATGCGCGGCATATTGCACGCACAGGTCCGGTTGCGGCGACACCGACATACGGATCGTCACCGGGCTCCAGGGAAGGGTGCAGCTGCTGGCCAGCGACAACAGCAGGACGAGGCAACTGGTGGACATGGCGATTCCTTGGCGATGGCCCGTGGGGTACGCAGGCTTGGATGCCGGCGGCGGCCAGAAGGTTTAGAACCGGTGCTCACGAACATCGCGGCAACCGGTTTAAACCTTTTCGGTGGACCCCGCATCCAACGGATATGCTCAACGCCACCATGCCCGCATCCCGTGCCCCGACCGAGGCCGACGCCGCCGACGACCACGCCCTGGTCCGCGCCGCGGTGGCGGGCAGCATGGCCGCCTACGAACAGATCTACCGACGCCATTCGCCGCGCATCTACGCGGTGCTCTGGCGGTTGTGTGGCGGCCACGCCGCACGCGCCGAGGACGCCCTGCAGGACGCGTTCCTGCAGGCATGGAAAGCGTTGCCGGGGTTCCGGTTCGACAGCAGCCTGGCCACCTGGCTGCATCGGCTGGGGGTGAACGCGGCGCTGATGGAACTGCGCGCCAGCGCGCACTGGCAGCTGACCGATGCCGGCGAGGAAGGGCACGACAGCCTCGCCACGCTGGTGGCAGTGGACCGGTGTGCGGGCACCACGCTGGACCTGGAGCGCGCGCTGGAAACCCTGCCGCCGCGCGCCCGGGCGGTGCTGGTGCTGCACGATATAGAAGGCTGGAAACACCACGAAATCGCCGAGCAGCTGCAGATGGCTGTGGGCAGTTCGAAGGCGCAGTTGCACCGTGCACGCGGTCTGTTGCGCGCACGCCTGGGAGAAACCGCATGAACGACATGAACCACCACGACGACGCCGATACGCTGCAGGCGCGGTTGCGCGCGCTGCCGGCCGAGCGGCTGCCGCCGGCACGTGTGTGGCAGGGCATTGCCGCGCAGCTGCCGGCCGTGCCGATGCCCACGCCGGCGCCGGTAGCCGTAACCGGATTGCCCCGGCGTCGACGCTGGCCGCTGCGCGTCGGCCTGGGCCTGGCGGCCGCGCTGGGCCTGCTG